>NZ_JBGQQX010000022.1:0-34860 GCF_045528525.1 Ruoffia sp. FAM 26255
AGACACCTTTACCATATCAGAATGGGGTTCTTTTTTCATCACTTAACAGGTGAAAATGAAAAAGTAAATTTAAGCTGCCGTTAGGCAGTTGGCACATGTTTTCAACGAAAAGTATGAATTGTTCAGGATTGAAAAATATAAGGGGTGATAAGATGTCATTAATTTGTTTAGAAGGAGCAAGTGCAGTAGGAAAAACAACAACTGCTAATGAAATTGCTAGAATAACTAATACTTATGTAATTCCAGAAGTAAATCTTTTATTCGAGCGTCCCAAGGTCCATATTTAAATTTCTGATACCTTCTATGAATTACCTGACATTGATATAGGAGTGTTTTCCAGAAAATAGATTACTGTGAATTTCTGTCTTTGTCCCAAGATGGGACAACTTTTGGGGCAACTATTTTAAATAACTATAGTCGCATGGTGAGTTTTGTAAAAGACACAAAATGATTTGTGAAGAACTCAAATTACATAAAAAAAGCACAAGTTTAGTAGATGAAAAACTACTAAACTTGTGCTTTTGATTTATCGAGGTAAGGGCCTCAAATAATCGCCCTTAACATCTATATTATATTAAAAGTCAAGCAATTTATTGTTCTGTATCTTTAATTGCTCTAAAAAATATTTTTATCTCCTTGTTATAGAAATCATATTTATAACAGTTACTATAGATCCATGATATCTTCATTACCATTATAGTAAAGTTAATCCATATGAACAGAGAGGCACTCACAATCCTATCAATCCAACATCTAACTCTACACACTAAACATATACAGGCCTAAACAATTATAGTTTCGGTGGTAGACCGGTGGTAAGTAGATGCTTAAGTAATATAGGAAGAGAAGAATATATTCATACATTTGATTATTGCAATTAAAACCCATGAGATAAGGGGGTTCATCTGAACCCCTTCAAGTCAGTATTATAACTATATAGTAACCTGAATAATTTTTTCCTTAATAAGACTTTCTGCAACATATATAGATGACTGAATATTTTAAATCTAACTTTTGCAAGCCTTAAAAAGTATTTCGTTTTAATCCCATAAAAAAGATTTTACACGTCGAAATTTAATGATAAGATTTATTACAAAATATTCCAAATTCATTAACGATTTTTGCGGAATAGAATTGAAAAGTTGGTAATAAATTTAAAAAGAATAATAGTCGCTTTTCAATATTTCATAAGTAATGACATCACATATACCTGTATTATTAATTGCTACTTGTCTTCTTAAACCTGTATATTTAAAACCGGACTTAATTAATACAACGCCTGAACCTTCATTTTGTGGATCAATATGCGCTTCAATACGATTTGCAGATACTTGAGAAAATAAGAAATCTACAACCGTTTGAACTGCTTCAGTTGTAAAACCTTGATTCCAATAATTTCTCCCAATACAATAACCGATTTCTAAAGATTCTACATGAGGATTAAATGAAACGACGCTAATACTACCAATCGGGTTTTTATTATCTTTTAAAACAATACACCATCTATATGTTTCAAGATCTTTGTATTGAGATATCCAGAAATCTAATATAGAACGGGATTCTTGAGCATTTCTATGTGTAGGCCAAGTTAAGAATTTTGTCACCTGCTGGTCGTTTGCCCAGTTTTGAAACATCATATCAGCATCTTCTGATTTAAATTTCCTTAAAATCAGTCGATTAGATTCTAAGGTTTCTGTTCCTTTATGATTCATAATCTTCCTCCTTTGTCTTACTTTGTTGTTTTATTATTGTACCTGAATAATTCATAGTTTTTCTAAAAAGCTATGAATTATTCAGGTTAATATAAATTTTAGGAAAACTTTTATTAGTCAGGATACCGAGCTTCTTAATTAATGACTTGTGTAACATATGTTTGCAAACTCTAGACACCTGTATGAGAGACATGTAGATTATTATTGAATTTCACTGCAGATTCTTGTAAAGTAAACATTGAGAGAACTCCTTCCTATTGGTTGTTTATCGAGAATTAACCATATCAGAAAGGGGTTCTTTTTTCATTTAATTTATCACCCAATGGGTGATGAGATAGAATATTACAAAGATTATAAGTACAAGGTTAACTAACAGTTTTAGAAAAAGTATGAATTATTCAGGACTACAATGTTTGATTCATTGATATCTAATTGACCTAAATTATGCAAAAACCAAAACAAGACATTAATTCTTTTAATTTTTGGAAAAAGAATATTTGGATGAATTTCTACTTTTTCTTCTTGGAAGTAATTAAATAATTCATCATTAGAAATTGTATCAAGCTCTAATTTTTGAGACTCTAACAAAGAATCATCAACCGTAATTCCTGTGATGTTGTTAAGCTCTTCAGAATCAGACGATTGGTTTGTTAATAGATTCGAAAGATGTTTAGTAACAACTGCTGAATGATTTTTTCCTCTTCTGATGATAGAACCTCAGGTATAAGTAAACTGTCCCACTCTAATTCAATAATATTTGATTTTGCCAATATATTTTTCCTCCATATAAGAATATTTTCTCCGCAAAGAACTTCACTCATAAAACTTTAGTCTGCTTGAAGATTCACTATACCTATCTTAACACATATTTCACAAATTAGTAAGCGTACACCCTTCATGAATAGCGTCATTATAGTATTTACACACATATTGGATAATTTTATTCACAATTAAAAACACTATCCAATGTTTTCTTATCCATTGAATAATGTTTTTTTTAGATTATCTAGATTTACTGATTGTTTGTATAAGCTCTTTATCATTTAAATAAGTACCAGAAATATCCATCGCATCCGCTATCTGAGTAGCATACGGCTGCTCTAAAAAGGCCTTTTCAAGTATTTCTTTTTCGGAGAATACATCACGTGCTGCTCCATCTAATAACACTCTTCCTTGGTTCAATACAATCATTCGCTCAAAAACTTCCGCAGCAAAGTCCATATCATGAAGAATGCATAAAATGAGCTTCTCTTTTTCTTTTTCTTCTTGGATAATTTTTTTAAGTAATTCTTTTCCTTCATAATCTTGTCCCATTGTTGGTTCATCGAATATAATAACTTCTGTATCCATAGCTAAAATGGAAGCAATTGAAATAAGTTTTCGTTCCGACAAACTCAAATCGTACGGATTAACCGTTTGAACTTCTTCTAACCCAACTCTACTTAATGCTTGAACTGCAAGTCCTTCTGCTTCTGATTGGCTATAACCGATGTTCAATGGACCAAACATAACTTCATCAATAACTGTGTTTTTGAAAATTTGATCATTAGGATTTTGAAAAACTAATCCAATATTTTTTGACAATTCAGCGACCGTTTTATTTTCTATATCCTCACCATTAAATAAAATACTGCCTTTACTCGGACGTAGTAAACCTTTTAGTAATTTTACAAAGGTTGTTTTTCCAGCACCATTTTGACCGATAATCCCTGTTGTTTTCTCTTCTAAAACCAAATTCAACTCATGTAGAATAATCTTTTCAGGTGTGTAAGAAAAGGATAAATTCTTTGTCTCTAGTTTAATCATCTAGCTTTCTCCTTTCCTCAACTAATTCGGCTATAGTAATGGGATATAAGCCTGTCTGCTTTACTGTAATATCCAATTCTTTCGCAATACGAGTGGCAGTAGGAGCTGAAACACCATGCTCATTTAAATCAGCTCTTGAAAAGACTTTCTCTGGTGTATCAAAGTCGATGAGTTTTCCATCATTAAGTAAAAGAACACGATCGGAATATTGAGCAATCTTCTCAATTTTATGCTCTGCCATGATAATTGTGATTCCCTCTTTTGTTAGTTCTTCTACGACTTGAAAAACTTCTTCAGAACCTTGAGGATCCAATTGTGAAGTTGGTTCGTCTAAAATAAGTACTTCGGGCTTCAAAGCAATTACACTAGCAATGGCTACTCTCTGCATTTGCCCGCCAGATAAGCTGAATGGATTTTTATCTTTTAACGTTTCAATATCTAAAAGTTTTAAGCTCTCTTCGATTCGCGAAATCATCTCAAATCGGTTAATCCCTTTATTTTCTAAACCAAAAGCAACTTCTTCAAACACTGTAAACTTTGATCCAGTCATTTGAGAAAATGGATTTTCAAACACCAAACCAACATCTACAATAATGTCCTCGACTTCATGTGCACGAATTTCTAATCCATTTACTATTGCTTTTCCACCATAAGCACCTCTAAAAAAATGAGGGACGAGTCCTGCTAATGCATAACACAATGTTGATTTTCCTGCTTTATTTCTGCCAACTACTCCGATAAATTCACCTTTATTTATGGTGAATGATAGATCGTTTAAAGCAAGTTTTTCTGTATCTGGATATCTATATTTTAATCCTTTAACTTCTATAATACTCATCGCCATACCCTCCAGACAATCGCTCCAATAAGTCCCACAAGAATGAATCCACGTAAAATATGCTTATAAGGATACTCTTGTTTCTCATTTAAAAAGGTTCGAGCCGATTTTGAACCGAAGCCTCTAATTTCAAGTGCAATCGCCCGTTCTCGAGTATCGTTTAAAGAGTTTAATACGACCGGAATGATGAGCGGGAAAAAAGCTTGAATACGTGTGCTTAAGTTTCCTTCTGTTTCCATTCCTCGTGAGCGCTGTGCGTCGGTAATTTTTCCCATAGTTGCTTGCATTTGTGGGATAAGCTGTAAAACAGCTAAGATTACATAACCAAATCGGGGAGAAAATCCTCTTCGTATAAGGGCTTCAACCAACTCATCTGGCCTAGTCGTCAAAATCAATACACCAAAAGAAGCAATCATATTTAAAATACGTAAAGTAAACATAGAAGCTGCAAGCATTCCTTCTTCATAAAAAATGATCCCACCTATTTCAAATAGCACCGTTTGATTTTCTGGATTAAAAAAACCTTGAACAATTACAATTGAAAAGATTAACAGTAAGCTTAAACCTAAAATAGGTACAATTCTTCGAAAAACCTTTCCTAAAAATAAAATAAAAAACGTCAATAAAGTTAAAATGAAAATTGGAACTAAACGATTCAAAATATAAGCGATGGCAATATTTACCATCGCATATATCAACTTTGTTAGTGGATCAATTGAATGAATAGGTGATTTTTTATCTACATATAATGTCATTGTATCCATCTTATACACCTCTTATAATTCTTCGATGCCTTGGCCTCCATGGAACATATTTTTAAAGTTATTTGGTAAAGCTCTAAAAATAAAGTAACTAATAATAACTGTTGCTAATTTATCTGGAACATCTACTACGATACTATTCCCAAATGAAGCTAACCACATAGGAACATTGTTATTTATTAAATACGCAAAGAAAGTATCCCCCCACACATTTCCAGTTTGACCACCCCAAAAAATAATATTTAATGGCGTAGACACTATCGCTGCTACTAACCCTACAATAAGCCCTGTAATTGTGGCTGTTCTTATTGAAGATACCCAGCCTTTATAAGCCATTATCCCTGTCACTAAGCCGATTGCTCCGCTTGTTATCGCATAAACAGTTGAGATTGGGTCCGCCGTTAACCCAAAAATAACATTATTAATAATTCCAGACAGTGCTCCAATAATTGGTCCAGCAATTATACTTGCAAGTACAGTTCCAATCGAATCTAACCAGAGTGGCAAACGTAAAAATCCAGCAAATAATTTACCTAAATAATTAATTCCAATAGCAGCCGGTATTAGTGCAATAGCTGCTGTTGAAAACTTCAAAGACCACATACTTTTCTGATTGTTATTGCTCATAATAATTCCTCCTAGGACTTTATTTAAAAACCGTTCTCAATTCTATTATACACAGTATAACTTATTTGTATAATTATTTATAGAAGAATAACTATAGATTATCTTGGTGTATTGTAAAATGAGATGCAACACTTAAAGAAGTTCAAGAACGATTAGGTCATAGGGATATCCATACTACTATGAATATCTATGCGCATGTGACTAAAGAACGAAAAAAGGAAACAGCTGATTTATTCGCAAAATACATGGAAAATGAATGATTTGAGACAACATATGGGACAACTTTAAAAAGACAAGCCTTGTATAGGTTGATACAACAGTGTTTTAGTCATGTCTGTTCACCCCTGCAAAACCGAATCAAAAACATGGTACTTAGAACGCCAGATAGAACGTAGGCAGATTGCTCAAGAAAAGCTTAAAACCTATAATAACGTTATTCTTGACGGTGACATTTTCCAGCCACTGAGTTATAACTGGTGTTTTGATTTTAATATGTATAATCAGAGTTTAAACTTTATTTCTGAGTTTTTCCGAAGTGAAATTAAGGATGGAAAAGTAAAATTTCCTGATAAATATTTTTATTTATACACTAACCATGAAAATTTAAAATACCGTAAGGAAAATGATAGCACAAGAAAACGAAGTAATTTCGAAAGACATTTAGAAATAGTAGAGCCTCACCAACGTTATTATAAATCTTTAAACTACTTTATACCTGATTATGTTCAATTGATAGCTGCAAATAGTATTCAAGAGAATATTATATCGATAACAGATAATATTTCTCCTTCTCATGTAAATTTTGATTCAGTAGAATTACTTGATAATGTAACAAATTGGCTTGCAAATAATAATGCAAAAAACCTTATTAAATTTTAGGTTAGGTTTTTAAGTTTAGTATTAAGTCAGAAATGCGAGCAAGTATTCTCCTGCTTATCTTTTAGTGATGATAATAATCTACTATCATAAAGAGATTTTCTTTATGTTTAAGTCATAAAACTTTTATAAATTTAGTGGACTAAGCATTATTTTAATTGGATATATTAGAGTATCAGCAACTGGAAATTTCAATCAAGGTAGCTATTTTATTTTAGTTGGTTTAATGATTCAAATAATAGGATCAACAATTTATTTTTATAAAAAAACAGAAATAATATTTTTTATCTGAAGACATATAAAGTTTACATAAAACCGATTAAGCCAAGTAGCCCCGCCACCCTTATTGTGGCGTTTTTTTTCGATTGCTCACTTGTGAAGAATATGCAATTTTTTATCCAATCGCGTTAAATCAAGCTTTTAACTTTTTCAGAAAACGACTAAAAAAAACTTTTTTTTCAGAAATTTTATCTACTACTACTTTCTCTTCTTCTTTTTTTCTATTGCAAGCTGTTCTTGAGTATCAATTAAATTTTGTACTTGATCCGTTAAAATCCTATTGCTTTCAAATAAACTAGCAGCTAAAACTTCATAACGAGCAATCGTTTCTTTCTGTTCTTTTATTAAGATTCCCAAATACTCATTAGCACCGTTTTGTTCGTTTGAAACGGTATCTGTTACAGACGTTTCATTTATTTCTTCCAAAGCTTTATAAGTAGCTTTTTCTAGCGTTATACCTGCGTTTTTTTTTAGTTCAATAACACGTTTCAAAAGCGTTATATCTTTTTTTGAATACATCCCAGAATTATTATTATCTCTTGTAAAGAAATTTTCTCCATTTATTTTATCAACTAAATTAGCATACTTCCTAAGGGTTTCTGGAGCCATTTTTAATTGTTTAGCAACATCTTTAGGCGTTATGTATTCTGTAACGTTCTCTAACATTTTCATAATCAAGATCACTCCAAAATATATGATATAACGATATTTTACGTTCTTTTTATACTTAGTTCAATGCCGTTATAGATATATAAATAATTTTACTGATATTTTTTTCCCAATGAGCTAGATCTTTTTCATATTGTTTAACTGTACTTTCATATGAATCAATTTTGTTTCCAAAGTCTGCCATTTTCGTTGCAAAGTCTTCGTACGTCTTCTTATCCATTAGTTTTGGTTTAGGCGGTATATAGTCGTCTTTTGCCCAATCAGGTAAAATTTCTCTTCTAATGCTTGCTTTATTCCCTTTTTTGGAAGGTTTAGGAATAATTTCTTTTTGAAATGTAAATTCTAGTGCAACAACTTTTCCACCACGTCCCTGTTTAATTTTTCTAATACTAAAATTTTTAAATATAGAAGACAATTCATTTTTTATAGGATTCAAGACTTTTCGGTCAATATCAATCAATTGATAGCTTTTCGGTATGTCTAATAAATATCTAAAATCTTCGATACTCCATTCCTTCTTACCAACAGTTCTCCATTGCTTTAATAATCGATACATTGCTTTAGAATACTTACTTTCTAAATTAGTAAATTCTTCTAATTCAAAACGTGTAAAGTTACTGGTTAATTCATTTAGAAAAAAATCAAACCTTTTATTAACAGAAACTATCATAGTTTCGTTATCTTTATTAATCGAAAAAGAAGTGAGCTTTGTCTTTTACGATAACGGCAGGCTCTTCTATCACCAATCTGTGCCCTTTAGTGAGTATAAAGATCAACCCGCTAAAGCCAATTATTTGAATTTTGTTGAGTATGACGACTCTAGAAGATAAAAAATACGCTTAGAAATGGAGTACCCCTCACTTTTCTAAGTGCGTTTTTTTATTTTTGTAACCGGTTTAACCTCAACCAATGGTTCTTGAAATTGTGGATGGACTAACATTTTCGATATGACATTCGAGCCATATGTATGGAATAGTTTATTAAAGTAGTCATAATAAGTTCCTGGAGCTAAAATCCCTGTGACATTAATCAGATTTATCCCATTATTTCCAAGTAATTCATCTACCAGCAACACGCAATTGGTTCCTAAAACAAAATAAGTTTTATAACGTCCGCGCTTAAATTTAAAGGCTTGCCCTTTCGTCGCTTTCAGTACTTTGCCGATATAACTTTTCTTTTGTTTTTCAGTCGTTGCTTCCCAGGGCGTCACATCTTTTAGAATATGATCGAGTTCGTATTTTAACTCTTCTAACTCTTTTTCTGTCAGACCAATTCCAAAGCGAAACACACTCGTTCCTCTCGTTTTTAGAAAATCCAAGTAAGGTTTCTCATCCGCAACGACGAGAACACCATCCCCTATTGCCCCTGCAGCTATGTGAGCTTCAATATCATGATTTCCGTATGAGTACACTTTTCCTTTATAACTGACGTCCACGTGTCCTATCTTATCAAAGCCAGTCTTTCCAACATGAATTAAAATATGGACAATTGAATCTTCATCGTAATTTTTAGCTGGCAGATTATTAGAAAATCTTTCCGAAACCGTATCTTCATTACCTACCAACATTTCATTAAATTTAATCAACACATTATTCGGAATAATCGCATCAATAAAGACTGGTAAAGGTATCCGTATGCGATTTCTTAGTTTCCTGGCTTTTTCATTCCGTGTAATTAATTGCCTTCCGTCATTAACATAAGTAAAACCGATAAACACTAAGTAGACTCCAAGTCGAAATAATGTGTTCGTAATACGCTCCGAACCAAACATACTCGTGACGCCAAATAAAAAATGGATCAATGAAATAAATAATTGACTCTTTATATTTCTCACTTTATCTCGCGCTAATAAAATATAGGAAGTGAAACCAATAATACCGACCGCAAACTGATACAAACCAATAAAGAAGATTAGCCATCCGGTTGTAAATTCAACTCGATCAGCCAAAATTAAACCGAAGATTACATACAACAATGCCTTTCCTAATGCAATTAGCCTAGGTAGAATCTCATCTTCTCCTCGTTTGAGTACTAAGGTATAGAATAATTTCCAAAGACCTATGACAATTAAAATGAATTGAATAATTTCAGCCAATAGGAGAACAAATGAAGCTCTAAAAAATACAAGCGCAAGTCCAAAAACAACTAAAAAGCAGCCAAATAAAATCGAACTAATATTTTCTCTGCGACTCACCATATCTCATCCCCTATCACTTTTTATTTATTATATCTTAGCTATGTTAATATGAAAGTAACTTTATTTTTTTAATAAATTGCTCTTCAATAAACAGATTAGTCTGGTTAATATTTTATAAAAAAAGAGTCGAGATTACCATTAATTTGCTTGTGCTTTCTATATGGGAAATTACAACACAAAAAAACTGTACATGTTCTGTACAGTTTCTATCTTTATTTAATCGGTGTAAGATTCTAATTGGAACTCAATAATTGTTTTAGTCTTCGTCACAGCTGCAATCATATCTTCCTTCAACTGATCAGTCAGACGATAATAAGGAATACTAATACTGAACGTATAATGATTGCGGTCAATCGGATTCACAATCGCTGCACCTACACAAAAGACATCTTCCTCTGATTCACGATCATCAATAGCATAGCCATTTTTTTCAGACTCTTCCACTTGCCCCATTAAATCAGCTGGATCAGTTAATGTATAAGGTGTTCGTGGCGTTAAGATAGAAGAATCAAAATATTGATTTTGAACTGTCTTATCGAATGTAGCCAAAGTCGCCTTCCCCATAGCTGAACAGTATAAAGGTTGTGTATTACCAATCCTTGAGAGCGTTTGGTGTTTGCTACTTGGATTCGTAATTTTATTAATATACAAGATTTGATTGTCTCGAAAAAGTCCTAAGTGAACCGTTTCGCCAAATTGCTCATATAAATGCTTTAAAGCTGGATGTGATTCTCTAACAATATCAAAATGCATGAAGGCAGCATTCGCTAACTGAAGTAGCGTTGCTCCTAAAGCAAATCGTTTCGTCGTTTCATCACACCGCATATCACCAAGTAATATACGTGTGTTTAATATTTTGGAAGACGTTAATAACGTTATATCCGCATGATTTGAGATATCATTCATTGTTAAGGGTTCTCCAGATTGTGACAGTACCCCAACTAGATCAGCTTTTATTAAAACAGTACCATATAGTTTCTTACCAACTTTAGACAACCCAATCCCTCTTTCTCTTTTAGAAACTTAATCTCTTTATCATAGCAGTCTATGTCTTTTGTTGTCAGTCATTGCTATAAAAATAATTGCATTTTTGTACTTTAATCACTAGTCCATAGAAAATGTAATCGTTTACTTATTTTAAACGCTTAACTGAGTATATTATTAGTAACCCTTTCTTTATTTCGATATGATAGAGTTAGATGGAGGTTTTATATATGAAATTAACTGTTTATTTAGCGGGTCAAATTCATGATAATTGGCGCGAGGAATTAAAAGAGAAAGTTGCTGCAAAAGGCTTAGATATCGACTTCGTAGCTCCCCAAACAGACCATAATACTTCAGATGCTATTGGTGAAAAAATCTTAGGTGAACAACCTAATAATTACTACCGTGACGATGCTGCTTCTGATATTAATAATTTCCGCACTCAAATACTGATGAATAAGGCGGATCTTGTTATTGCATTGTTCGGCGACCAATATCGTCAATGGAATACAGCAATGGACGCAACAACTGCCATCAACCACAACAAGCCACTGATTATCGTACGTCCAACTGAATTAATTCATGCTCTTAAAGAGTTATCAAATAAAGCGAATGTGACAGTCGAGACATTGGACCAAGCTGTGGAAGTATTGGATTACGTATTTAAATAATGAAATAAAAAAACTCAGCAATTTTGGAGATTGTTCCAAGTTGTTGAGCTTTTTCGTGTCCTAGTGATTTTTTCAGGGACAGGAAACGCGAATATATTCTTAATATCCTTTAAACCAACCCAATAAAGTTAACTATCGGCGTTTCATATGGATATTTCTCAAAGATAATCGCCTCGGCAAGGTTTCTATCTGCTGCTTTTATCCTGAACTCAACTTTCAACTCATCCACTTCTTCAATCTCGCCAACCTCACCTATAAATGGATTCGCCCCATCTAGTGGTCTAAAGTGGCCTTTTACAGGCATGGTTGAATAACAATAATCGTAATTACCGTCTTTCAAAAGTTCTGCCTCATTCAAGGCAGCGATTAAATCATCATTATTTTCTGCTGGTATAAATATTTCAACTTTTAAATAGGACATAGTAAAGTTCCCTCTTTCTTAAAAATGCTCTACAATAGTGGTTTGCGTTGCTTTTACCTAAGTTAATAAGTAAAATTAAGTAAATAACAATATAGGAGTGATACAAATGCATGCACTACATCAATTACTACAAGATTTGAAAGGTTACAAATGGGTAAACTTAACACATGAAGTGAATGATCAAATTCCAATTTATCATACATTTAATCCACTTCAAGAGAAACAAATTTCAAAAATGGAAGAAGACCGTGTGCACTCACTTGAATATACTATCGGTTCTTCTCATGGAACTCATATTGACGCGCCAAGTCATTTTGCTGAAGGAAAAAGAACACTACAAGACATCCCACAAAATGAACGTGTCTTACCACTTTACGTCATTCACCTAGAAGACAAAGTAAAAGACAATCCGGGCTATGCGGTGACCGTTGACGATATTAAAGACTTTGAAGAAACATACGGTCAAATTCCTGAAGGGAGCTTTGTGGCCTTCTCAAGTGGTTGGTATAAACGCTTTGATGACCCTGATGCTTTCGTCAATAAAGACAAGGAAGGTGTTGAGCATACACCAGGATGGTCAATTCCGGCTTTAGAATTCTTAAGTCGCACACGTAAAGTCACTGCCATCGGTCATGAGACACTAAACACGGATAGTGGTGTCGACGCAGCTGAACAAGGCTTCTTAGACGCACAATACTATTGGTTGGCCGAAGATAAATTCCAAGTAGAATTACTAGCTAATCTTGACCAAGTCCCTGCCGTCGGTAGCATTATCTTTGTTGCTGTTCCACATATTAAAGACTCACCTGGTTTCCCAGCTGAAGTTTTTGCGGTAATTCCGAATAATTAAAAAATGAGGCTTATGCCTCTTTTTTTAATTTCATTTGCACAACAATCCTTCCTAAGACTTGCCCGCTTTCTAAAGCTTTCAAGCCATCAACGACTTCCTCAAATGGTATCACACGATCAATAACCGCTTGAATTTTTCGGTTGCAAAGTTTAGATAATTTTAACCCGTGTGTGAGCACCCGCACCGATAACTTGGGCTGACTTTCCTGGTTCGACGTGCTTCAACAACTCAATATTTTGATATGCAACAACGGCGACACTTGGTAAGCAGCCTTTTCCAGTGTTAGATCCGCGCTTAATTTTCTTAAACTACTTGCTGGAACAACAATATATTCAGCAAAAGTCCCGTAGCTCAATGGGTTTGATGTGTCTGCCCAAACTACGTCGCCAACGATAAGATCCGAAACCAACGAGCCAAGCATTTCAACTGTTCCCACTAAATCAGAACCTAAGATAAGATAGCCCGGTTTACTCAAGTCCGTAAATCGCACTATCAGCCTCTATTTTTTACAGTGGATGTTCCTAACTTATTTGTTTCTGAATTTAGTTACTCTGAACAAATCATCAAAATGGAAGAAGTTTTAAATTCCGATTACGCCCGTTTCTTAAAAATCGCTCGCCAAGAAGTTGATCCATCTCACATTAATATGATTCAATGTTTTAATAGTATTCATGATTTCAATACGACCTACAAACTCTTTGTATCTATTAAAAATTAACGACTGATAAATAAAATCACGCATCTAAAGGCTTTACTGCTCCTTAGATGCGTGATTTTTATTAAATATTGTTTACTAAATAATCAATCAGGACGTATTTTATATCATCATAACTAATCTTTTCAGGCAAAGCCTCTTTAATATCTTTCAGTGAATTGGTTCCAACTTTTCGAATCGCCTGCTTGATTTGGTTCTTAATATACGATGACACATCCGCGTCAAACACTTCCAAATCCCCTTGCTCCGCAGCTTGAGTCAGATGCGACAAGACAGTTGCTTCAGTGATATTACGTTCAATCGCAATCTCTAAAGGCGTCAGTCCACGCTCTGCGTACTGAGCACTCAGATGATAACTCGATTGGCCGCCACTACTTTGTGTCTCAACACTTTCACGGTGCGGTTCCGATTCGACTGTCGCATTCGGATTCGAAGACGAATATTCTTGAATCGCTGGCAAGAAATAACCCGCATACTTCTCGGCTTTAACCGAGCCAACTCCTTCAACATCAAGGAATTCTTCATATGTATTCGGCATGCGACTCGCCATATCTTCCAAGGATTTATTAGAGAAGATAATATAAGCCGGCATCCCCTCTTCTTTGGCCAATTGTGCCCGAACTTGACGTAATTGTTCATACAGATCCGGGTTAACATTTTTAGATACTGTTCGTCTGCGGCTCGTTGAAGCTTTCAAGTATTTACGTTCTTTAATCGTTAAAGACGTTTGACCCATCAAAAGCATCTTAGACGCTTCAGTCGCATATAAACCGCGATGTTCCGTTACGCTGATATATTGATACGCCAATAAGGCTGAGATGATATCGCGAATTTGTTGAACGGAATAAGTCTTCATAATGCCGTAAGTCGATAGCTCGTCAAAGCGATTATCTAAGACTCGTTGATTCTGACTTCCACGCAGAACATCAATAATCATCGTCATCCCAAATTGGTGCTTCATTCGAAGCATACACGATAAGATCATCTGAGCTTCTTTTGTCACATCGATTTGACGCATTTCACCCATACAGTTTGAACAATTTCCACACGGTTCATTAGGAAATTCGCCAAAATATCTTAAGATAAAATTCCGTAAGCAACCCGTGAAACTTGCGTATTGTATCATCATTTCTAATCGGCGGTGAGCTAATTCATCATTACTTTGCGCAATTAAGAACTTATTGGTCATAATATCTTGTGAGTGATATAAAAGAATCGCTTCCGCATCTAATGAGTCTCGTCCCGCACGACCTGCTTCTTGATAATAACTTTCTAAATCTTTCGGCAAGTTAAAATGAATCACTTTCCGAACGTCCGTCTTATCAATTCCCATTCCAAAAGCATTTGTAGCAACAATAATATTACACTCATCATTAATAAACTCAGATTGAGATTGTTGTCTTTGGTCGTGTTCCATCCCCGCGTGATATTTATTCACGGCATAACCTTGTTGCTTCAACTCTAAATGCAACTTGTCGACTTGTTTACGCGTGTTGGCATAAATAATAATTGCTTCATCATGATTAATTAAACTATGCAAAGTCACTAGACGATTGTTAGGTTCGATGACTGAGAATTTGATATTTGGTCGGTCAAAGGAATTAATGAAGACGCCTGGATCTTCTAATTCCAATTGAGCCACAATATCGTCTTGAACACGTTTCGTTGCTGTTGCGGTGAAGGCCGCCATTCTCGGTCTTTGAGGCAATTGGTTAATAAATTGTGTAATGTTTCGGTAGCTTGGTCTGAAATCAAAGCCCCATTGAGACACACAGTGCGCCTCATCCACAGCAAATAGTGAGATATTTTGTTTACTTAAGAATTCCTGGAAACTTGGATTCTCTAACCGTTCAGGTGCCACATATAACATCTTCAATGTTCTTTGGCGCAGTTGTTGTATTATATCTTGGAACTCTTCACTACTGATAGTCGAGTTCAAATAAGCTGCTTGTACTCCTAGTTGCGTCAACGTGTCCACTTGATCTTTCATCAATGAAATCAACGGTGATATCACTACGGTTAAGCCAGGCAACATTAAAGCCGGGAGTTGGTAACATACTGACTTCCCGCCCCCGGTTGGCAGAATCCCTAATGTATCTTGCCCAGATAATATTGTGTTTATTATTTCTTTTTGCCCAGGGCGAAAGGAAGAATACCCAAAATGCTCCTGTAATGATGCTTCTAACTGCACAAAATACGCCCTTTCTTCTAAAATCATTTTTTATCCTTAAATAGTTTAACATACAACTGAATTATTTAGAACATGAGGTGATTCATCGATATTTTCGTTCCAGTGGAAATTCATTGTAGCCATGGGAACGTCTGTAGCTTTTTGTATAAACACTATCGTATTTATACAAATGAGCTTCTGACTCGCCTACCTATTGCTTCTGTAGCTCACTAACGTTCGCACAGAATCTAATGCGGTAGATCGTCCTTTTGCATGGCACATGAATTTCCTCTGTCACTTCAATATCAATTCATATATAGCTTTAGCTTAATGTTAAAATAATATAATTTAGTTAGCTGATGAAAGAGAGAATGATGAGGTACCGTAGTATTAGGACGACTGTGCGCACATGAAGCCATAGGAGCGGTAGCGACGTATGGATGCAGTAGCAGAGCGAGACGGAAGCTCAATCACAAGGCTTTAGCCGAAGTGATTAGCTGAAGGCGTTCCACTACGGTCACCGAATCATTCTCTCTGCAATCAGCTCAAACCAACTCCCCCTCACAATCCAATTCTTTGTAAACAAAAAGCGTTGTTGTTAAGATTAGGTAGAAGATACATTAGGTTAAAAGCTTTTGAAAGGAGTTTTTTAATGAAAGTATTAGTAGTAGGAGCAAATGGTAAAGTTGCTAGACACTTTGCTGAAATAGTCAAAGACCATGAAAGCATTCAAGAAAAAGCTATGATACGTAAGGCTGAACAAGAAAGTTTCTTTAGCGAACGAGGTATCGAAACAGTATTACTCGACTTAACTAAGAACTCAATCGATGAATTAGCCGAAGCAGCTAGAGGCATGGATTCAGTAATATTCAGTGCAGGTGCTGGAGGAAAAGGCTTAGACAAGACAGTGAAAATTGACTTAGACGGTGCAATTAAAGCAATGACAGCTGCTGAACATGTCGGCGTTAAACGATTCGTGATGGTAAGTACATTCCGTACTGGACGCGAAGAAATGGAAAAAGAAAATTCACTGCAAGTATACACCATCGCTAAGAACTATGCAGATGAATGGTTGAAAAACCGTACAGAATTAGACTGGACTATCGTTCACCCAGGTATTCTTGTAGACGAAAGCGGTACTGGAAACATCAAAGTAGGAACAGACTTTGAAATCAATGAGATTCCACGTGAAGATGTTGCTCGCACACTGGTTGCCGTATTAGAAAACGACAACACAATTAAGAAAGAATTTGAAGTGTTAGCTGGCGACAAAGACGTGAATGACGCTGTTAAATCACTATAATATATAACGAATAATAACTGAGTCAGATCACATTATAAAGTGACTGACTCGGTTATTTTTATGGATTTATTCATTATCTTCATCACTATGTATTAGTGTACCCCCTGCATTTGTAAACTCTAAATTTTTTTATATATTGTGTTTCCCAAGTATCATTTAATTGACAAATTAAATAATACTAGTTTTCATTGGAAGAATAGTCAGTAGTTGAAACTGGTGAATCGAGTGAAATTCTGACTTTGCGGGGCGTCGTGAGTCGGCACGATGAACCGCAAATGAGGATACGGGGTGTCGTGAGTCGGCACGATGAACCGCAAACGAAAATGCGTAGCGTCGCGCCAGTTCACGACGCCCCGCAAACATAAAAAAACACTATTCCATTCAAGAATAGTGTCTTTAACCTACTATATTAAATTTTCGGACTGCTTTAGTACACTTGATCTCTGCTTTCTAAAGTTAAATACCTCATTCATGACCGTTGAGCCTAGAATAAACAGCGTCCCAACCATTTGTATCGTGCTTAAAGGTTGGTGTAGCAATACTGCCGATAGGATAATAGCTGTAACTGGATCAATGTAGCTCAAGAGTGAGGACGTCTGAGCTGGTAATTTATTCAAAGCTTCAAAGAAGAGTTGGTAAACCCAGCCTGTGTGAATAACTCCGACAATCAGTAATAGGCCAAGCACTGAAGGTGTAAAGCTCAACCTACTTAAATCCTCGGTCAGGAACACATAAGGAACCATCACCACTGCTGAAACTAACAATTGGAAGAAGGTCAGTTCTAAACCTGGTAAGCCTTTAGTCTTTTTATTTAAAATCATAATCCACGCATACAGAACTGCTGCACCGATTCCATATCCGACGCCGATTAAGTTAACTTGCACCCCACCAAACACACCTGAAATCAAGACCGCTCCGAACAAGGCAGCAACTGTGCTCATGAGATTATAAATCGTCATTTTTTCATTTAAAACGAAAGGTGCTAGCAATACCACAAAGGCTGGTGCCATATAATAGCACAAAGTTGCAACGGCCACACTTGTATATTGATACGCTTCAAATAGGAAAATCCAATTAAAACCAATCGCAGTTCCAGAAATAATTAAGTATTTCGCATTTTTCTTAACGACAGCCCAATCGATGTTAGTTTGCTTAAAAATCATAACCCCGAGCAGGAAAAGTGTTCCGATAACAGCTCTAAACATCGCAATCACAGCAGATGGCAGCGGAATAAAATGAACAAAAATCCCAATGGACCCCACGATTAACATTGCGACCACTAATTTAACTTTTTCCAAAACACAATCCCCCTCAGCTTTTAAAGTTTTAATAGTATTCTAACATAATTCTAATCTGTTTGGGTGTTTTGTTGTTGTAATTTGCCCCATTCATTCTAAGGTTCATCGTCGCTAGAAATTTATCTACATTTCCTTGGCCATTCGTTAAGACAACTAAAGCATAGACCGGTTCGCCGTCCTCCATATAAATACCGGAGTCGTGAAGAGACCCGCCGATACTACCGTATTTTGTGAACATACCTTCTTGGATGTATTTTTTAAAATATTCTGCCTCGGTGTTCCCGCTAAGTGACGTTAAAATATAACTGTATTTATCTTCAGTGGCGACGGGAAGTAAAATATTCAAAATCATCTGGGCGTCAGCCATGTTATTCGTTGTATACTCAGCTTGATCAAACGACAGTCCGCTTAAATTTAAAAGTGACTCTTGCACATTTCCATAAATTTGCTGGTAATAAGAGAAAAGCATATTAAAAGCGGTGTTATCTGACAGAGCTAATGAATTGTAAAACAACTCATATAAAGGATATGACGCATTTTTCTCACCATTCGTCACTGGGCCGGCACCCTCCTCGAACAAAGCGTCACTATAAGGTAGCTCTGTCTCAGAAGACATCACACCATCGGCAATTAAATCAGCGTAAAGTCTAGCGACACCTACTTTCGTCACACTTCCAACAAGCATTTGTGACCGCTCATTATAGAAAAAATCCGTATCAGTCTGGTAATTATAATACGCAACTAAAACAGCCTCTGGATTCAAACCGAATTCATGTATTGTTGCAGTCACTAATTCTTCCATAGAGGTGAATTGACTATAGTCTTGAGATTATTCTTCAGTCACAGACTCCTCTATCTCACTCACAACAGACTCACTTTGAGTCTTCAATAACTGGCACAGATTCTTCAGATGTGCTACACGCCGCCAATAAAAACAAGGAAACTACTAACATATTTTCTTTAACAACTTGCCCACCTCTTCATTTTTTGTTAAATAAATACCCCACTTTATTCAGTGAGGTAAAACTTAATTGTTTATGCTTTTTTAACGAATTCAGACTTTAACTTCATCGCTCCGAAACCATCAATCTTACAATCAATGTCATGTCCATCGGCTGGATCAATAATTAACTTAATGTTCTTTACTTTCGTTCCTTGCTTAATCGCTGATTTGAAACCTTTTACTTTCAAATCTTTGACAACGATAACTGTATCACCGTCCGCAAGCTCATTCCCATTCGAATCTGTAATCGTTTCGCTAGCCTCGATGTCTGCTTGTTCACTTGCAGTCCATTCGTAAGCACATTCCGGACAGACGAATAATGCACCATCTTCATACGTGTATTCCGACTGACATTGTGGGCAATTAGGTACGTTTTCCATTCTGCACCTCCTTATTTTTTATTGAAAATAATCATTCCTCAGCTGTATCTCTTAAATTGATTAAAGCTAAGTACTCTTCAAGAGTCAAACCATGTTCATACATAAATGTCGCGTGGTCTTCTCCTACATAACGAATATGCCAAGGTTCGTATTCGTAACCAGTGATATGTGTTTTGCCTTCTAAGTAGCGTAAGATAAAGCCATAATCATGACCGTTCTCAGCAAGCCAAATCGCAGAACCGTATTGGCCGTATGCTTGGTGTAAATCACGTCCGTATTCTTGCCAATCCGTTCCAAGTAAATCAAAAGCCAATCCAGTCGAATGTTCAGTCGCATCTGCTGGGGCAACAAACATGTCCGTCATATAAAAGGCATCCGCATCACTATAACCATCCGCAATATACATATTATAACGACTATCAAAGTTCATTGCTTGATAGGCAATTGTTCGGTGAGCAGAGACAGTTTCAAAGTAGTATCCAGCTTGTTCTGCTGCGGTAATTAAAGCATTAAACTCTTCGAAAATATTCGCGTTGTAGGCATGTCCCGTCCCTGTCCAAGCAAATTCCATGTCTAAATCTGCTTCCAAACGGTTTTCTCGGTTGATCAGCATGAGTGCTGGATCATCTAAAGACGCATCCTCTGGCAAGGCTTCAACTAATTCTTCTACAGTTAAATCAGATTTAAATGGTTCAATGAGTTCGGTATCAATCAACTCAATCGCTCCAATGGTTTTAACGGGTAAAGTTATCAAGACAACCATTGTCATTAAAAAATAACGCCATTTTATTTTAAATTTCATTAATTTAAGCTCCTTCATTAAGATTACTCATCTATTATCTCAAATTTTCTCAGTAAGACAACCTTTTTTCAATAAGCTTTTAAACTAAAACACACCAGCCAATATAAAACAAACTGATGTGTCATTATAATACATTTTAAATATCAATTTCCAACAAGGTTGGCGTGTGGTCTTGACGAGTTCCTGAATCAATCATTTCAGATTTTTGAACTTTATCCGCAATTCGGTCACTTACTAACCAGTAGTCAATTCTCCACCCTGAGTTGTTGATTTTACTAGTCTTCGCGCGTTGATTCCACCATGAATAAACGCCTTCCACATCTCCGTGAATATAACGGAACGTATCTGTAAAACCGCGAGCTAATAGATTTGTGAACCCTTCACGCTCTTCGTCCGTAAAGCCAGCTGATCGACGGTTACTCTTAGGATTCTTCAAGTCAATTTCTTTGTGAGCGACATTATAGTCACCTGTTGCGATGACTGGTTTTTCTTTATCAAGGCTTGCTAAGTAATCCGCATACTTAATATCCCATTGTTGACGCTCTTCTAAACGAACTAAGCCCGAACCAGCATTCGGTGTATATACTTGTGTAATAAAGAAATCATCAAATTCAAGTGTAATAATACGCCCTTCCGCATCCATGGTACTTGGTGTCCCAATTTCTGGATAAGTAACATTAGGTGAAAGGTAGTTTTTGAATAAGAACATTGTCCCTGCATAACTTTTACGGGCAGGTTCTTTTGAACTATTCCAAGCGATGGTGTAATCTGGCATGTCTTCTTGCAAGATTTCTAAATGCTTTTTAGTTGGTCCTTTACTTGATAATTTAGTTTCTTGAATCGCTATTACATCTGGATCTTCATCTTTAATTGTCTTTAGTACAGCTCTTGATAATTCTGCTCTCGCTGAGTCACTTGTTAAAGCTGCGTTAAGTGAATCGATATTCCATGAAATTAATTTCACTGTCATTCTCCTCGTATACTTTATTTATTCTTATTCATTTTATATTTAACTGATTGGATGGTCAAACATTGTGACAATTTCTTTGTAAAAGGGTTCAAAATTGATTGATGATAGCGCTTTATGATATATTTAAATAAAGATAACTATGATGGAAATAATGGAAGAGAGGGATGTCTATGGCAAGAGGAGGAGGCCGCGGAGGTGGCGGCGGTGGTCGCAGCGGTGGCTTCGGTGGGTCTCGTGGTGGCGGTGGTCGCAGTAGTTCTGGTGGACGCGGTGGCGGATCATTCGGTGGTAGTCGTGGCGGAGGCTCTTGGGGTGGTGGCGGTTCTTGGGGCGGCGGAGGTTACAATTCTCGTCCAGTCATTCGAACCGGACCAATCTTTAACTCATGGGGTTCTCGTCGTAGAAGAAGTTCCTTTGGTGGAGGCCCTTATAGAGGCGGAGGTGGCGGTGGCTGTTCAACCACACTCATCTCAATGATCATTATTGGTGTGATTATCATGTTCATATTACCAATGATATTTGGTGGTATGGGTGGGAGTTCGAATAATACTTCATCTAGCTCTGAAACTTCTGTAACGCGCTCAACCGTTGAACGTGAACCACTTCCTGCAGGATCAGTCAATGAAACGGATTATTACACCGATGACGCTAACTGGGTTGAAAACCAAACTGTTATGAATGATGGATTACGTCATTTCTATGAAAAAACAGGTGTACAACCTCACGTCTATATTACAACTGAAATTAATGTTTCAAACAATGCATCAATGTCGGAAGTAGAGGAATATGCCAATAAACTTTACGATGAATTATTCACCGATGAAGCTCACTTATTGTTAATGTTTTATGAAGGAACACCAAGTAATTACACAACCTATTATGTCACGGGTTCCCAAGCTGACCAAGTGATTGATAGAGAAGCAGCAGACATATTATTAGATTACATTGATCGATATTACTATGACATGAATCTCAACACTTCTGAGTTCTTTAGTAAATCATTCCGAGATGCAGCTGATCGAATTATGGACGTAACAACCTCACCTTGGATACCTGTACTACTAGTAATAGGTGGCGTGATTCTCGTTGGAATCCTATTCTTATGGTGGCGTAAACGTAAGCAACAAGAAGCGATTGAAGCCAAACGTACCGAAGATATGTTGAGTAAACCGATTGACACTTTTGGAAAAAGTTCAGAAGCAGACGATTTAGCAAAAAAATACCAAGACAAATAATATACAATTTGGAGGAATTACATTATGGCTATACTAAATAGATTTAAAGACATTATCAGTGCAAATATCAACTCAATTATTGACCGCATGGAAGATCCTGAGAAAATGATTGACCAATACTTACGTGATATGTTAGAAGACTTAGCTGAAGTAAAAGAAAGTACCGCAAGTGTGATGGCTGAAGAAACTCGCAGCAAACGTAAAGTCGATGAGAACGAAGCAGAAGTGAAGAAATTCGAAGAATTAGCTAAGAAAGCTTTAGAAGCTAACAACGAAGCTGACGCACGTATCTTCTTAACTAAAAAACAAGAAGTTGAAAATATCGGTGCCGGTTACGCAACAGCTTACGCTGCAGCTCATGAAAATGCCGTTAAAATGCGTCAAATGCATGACAAGCTTGCTAAAGATATCGACACATTAAAACAACGTCGTGCGATGATTAAAGGTAAAATGTCAGTGGCAAATACTCAAAAAACAATCAATGATGCCACAGGTAACATCACTCAATCTGAGAATGCAATTGGAAACTTCGAAAGAATGGAAGATAAAGCGAACCGTATGCTAGACGAAGCAAATGCTATGTCAGAATTAAATACGGAACCGATTGACGAAGCCAAAGCTTTAGAAGAAAAATACGCTTCAAATACTTCCGCTGCTGTTGAAGATGAATTATCTCGACTTAAACAACAAATGGGTCTAGATTCAACAGATACAGAATCTTAATAATAAATTTAAACGCCTTTCTTTCAGTGCTTGTAACTGAAAGAAAGGCGTTTTTTGTACATACTTATATAGATTGTAGTACTTCCGAAACGAGCCAAGCCCACACTCCTACAGTGAACACTGCAGTAATTGGAACCCAAAACTGAAATTTACGATGCTTCGTCTTATGTCTAAAGAAACGCATGCCTAAGAAAGCACCTAGACCTCCAAACAGAAAACTCGCTTGTAGTAATTTTCTTTCTGAAATTCGGTATTGCCCAGTTCGTGAATATTGTTTATCACGGTAGTAAAGATGACACGTGTACACATTCATTAAACCAATAAATAAGATGACGATCATCTCTATCATTCTAATATACTCTTGCATTTATTCACTCTTTCTATTGTAACTTAGCCTTGACTCAACATATCTTGAGCTGCTTTTTTATAATCTTCACTTCCAGAAGTTTCCGCAAACTCCGCAATCGTAATGGCTTGCGTTGATAGAACTTCAATAATATGCTCTTTCATCTTTAGCCAAGTATATCCGCCCGCTGCTTGATATTCCTGAATTAAATTCTCCAACTCAGCCTCTCCAAACAATAAGTAATGCGCTGTAAAGTCATTGGAAACATCCATATGCTTTGCCTCAGTCCAGTCAATAATTCCGATGACTTTTGAATTGGAATCAATCAACATATGACCTGGATACAAATCACCATGAATAAAGCCGGTCTCTTTTGGCCACAAGTCGCCTTGACTTAACCAAGCTTCCCACCGCTCTAAAGGCGATTCATGAACCGAATAGTTTTCCTTCACACGATTTATTCGCTGGCGCATCATCTCTTGTAACTGATCTTTTGAGTCTACTCGCAAGCCCGCTTCTGCCACTTTTTCTTTGGAAATGCTGTGAATTTCTACCATTGCTTTAGCTAGGCTCTTTGTAAATTCAGCTGGCGCTTGATTCACATCAAAAACCCAACTTGTCTCTTGAGTTACCGAATCAGTCGTGACAGCCGCCTGCCCTTCCAGTGACTTATAGGCAATTAACTCTTCTGTAAAAACTTCCCAATTTGGGACTTGGATCGACTTTGTATTTTCATTGACGAGTTCTAATATTTTCTTTTCGGCTTGCGCTTTTAGAAAAACATCTCTTCGTCTTGGCACGCGTAATATCCACTCTTGCCCATTGATATCTTCGGCGATCACAACTTTAAAATCTAAGCCAATATTTACGTCTTGTAAGGTCTCCTCTTTTAATTAGATGCCATTTTTCTTAGCTAATTCAATCATGTCATCACCCTTTCGTTGGCCCTCTATAATAACTGCTTCAAATCTTGTCCTCTAATTATAACTTAGTCAGTAGCGAATACCAAATGCCCTCTATGGTATATTATATATAAAATGTAAGATCGGAGGACTTTTCATGGTCGCAAAATTATCAGAAGACTTAATCTATGAAATACTTTCCGTCGTTGACGAGATCCCTAAAGGAAAAGTCGCTTCGTACGGACAAATTGCTAAACTCATTGACCGCCCAAAAAACGCTCGCCTCGTCGGAAAAGGACTCAGCCAGGCTAGTTACTACGGCGCTTACCCTTGCCATCGTGTGGTGAATCATGCGGGGAGACTCGCCCCAACTTTCCCTAACCAAAAGGACTTGTTACTTGATGAAGGCGTTGAATTTAAAAAACCAACACATGTGGACATGAAAAGTTTCCAGTGGGATATGTGATTCCGCCTTAACTTTAGACAAACGGCGATGTCATTTGGCTTGAGTTTGCTAAACTAAAGACAAACGGTGGTTTCATTTGGCTTGAGTTCGCTAAACTAAAGACAAACGGCAATTCCATTCGGCTTGAGTTCGGGTAACTAAAGACAAACAGCATGCCCATTTTGCTTGAATTTACTCAAATGATTATTTTTTCTATTTATTAGAAGCGCGGTTACTTTTAACTTGATCAATAAGAGCTTGAATTGACTCAATCCCCAATTCATCCATTCTTGCTGGTAAGTCGCGAATAATTTCTGGACAAACCATCGGATTATTGTAATTCTCTGTTCCTATTTGAACGGCTGTGGCACCCGCCATATACATTTCTAACACGTCATCAACCGTTTTGATGCCGCCAATACCAATAATCGGTATAGTCACGGCATTCGCAACTTGATAGACCATTCTTAAGGCAACGTGTTTGAGTGCGGTACCTGATAAACCACCTGTGATCCCACCTAAGATAGGCTGGCCAGTCGTTAAGTCAAAGGCCATACTTGTTATCGTATTAATCATTGAGATGGCGTCGGCTCCCGCTGCCTCTACCGCTTGGGCAATTTCTACAATATCTGTTACGTTGGGCGTTAGCTTCACATAGATAGGTAGACTGGTCACAGCTTTACAAGCTTTAGTTAAGCGAGCGGCCACTTCTGGATTCGTCCCAAAAGCTACACCGCCTTCTTTAACATTCGGGCAGGAGATATTTAATTCAATTGCTTTGACATTGGGTGCTGTAGAAATCTGACGGCACATTTCGATGTAATCTTCTTCGGTAGACCCTGCGACACTCGCAATGATTGGTACATCAAAGCCTTCAAGGTAAGGCAATTTCTCAGATAGAACGGCTTCTACGCCTGGATTCTTTAGTCCTACGGAATTCAATACATCTCTTTCTCTATGCACATATTGTGGTGCAGGATTACCCACACGTTCTTCAAGTGTCGTACTTTTAGTAATTAAGGCACCTAATAAACCTAGATCATAGTGTTTTGCGTAACTTTCACCGAAACCAAAGCAACCTGAAGCTGGCATAATAGGGTTCTTCAATTCAATACCTGGAAGATTTACTTTTAGTCTGTTCATTATATTCTCTCCTTAAATTTCAAGTGCGTGATACACTATCTCACCATCAACTAGAGTTAAAGCACACATACCTTTGACTTTATAGTCATTAAAAGGCGTATTAGCAGCTTTAGATAAATAATCATCCGAGTTAATCACATACTCTTTTTCTAAATCAAAAACAGCAATATCTGCAACACCACCCACTTTCAATTCACCCATAGGTAAGTTAAAGAGTCGGGCTGGCAGGTGACTCATGCGATCAATTAGAAATTCTAAAGTCATCAAATTCTTTTCAACAAAGTGAGTATACATTAAAGCAAAGGACGTCTCGATACCCACTATTCCAAATGGAGCATCAATAAATCCACCAGACTTTTCTTCCATAGTATGGGGCGCATGGTCAGTCGCAATAAAGTCGATCGTTCCATCAGCTAGTCCTTCAATTAATGCGCGTTGATCTTCTTTGCCACGTAATGGTGGATTCATCTTGAAGATAGCGTCATCACTTGGTATATCCATCTCATTAAGTATTAGATGATGTGGTGTCACCTCGGCAGTAACATTCACTCCTTGTCGCTTACCTTCTCGAATGGCCTCGACAGATTCTTTCGAAGAGACGTGACAAACATGATAATGGACGCCAGTTTCTTTAGCAATGAGAATGTCACGAGCAATCTGGCTGCTTTCTACAATTCCCATAATCCCTGGCAAACCCAATTCTTTATTGCGAATACCTTCATGCATGACCCCACCGTAAAGTAGACTCTCGTCTTCAGTGTGGGCGACGATGGATTTGTCAAGACTCGCAGCTAACTTCATCGCTTCATACATAATTCCAGCTGTTTGAACGCCCACCCCATCATTAGTGAATGCGAAAGCATCAATGGCTGCCATATCAACTAATTTATCTGTCCGTAATTCCTCAGTAATGGGTGCATATTGAAAAGTCTTAACAACTGAATCACGCTCGATCATATCCTGAATAGCTTGGTATTTCTCAGGTGTATCTGGAACAGGATTGGTGTTAGGCATCGCGCAAACAGTTGTAACACCGCCACGAGCTGAGGCTTTGGATCCACTCAAGATAGTCTCTTTATCAGTGAAACCTGGTTCTCTAAAGTGAACGTGAATATCAACTAAACCATTTGTGATGAGTTTTCCTTTTAAATCAATCACTTGCTCACCCTCCAAGTCATGCCCTAATTCAACAATCACTCCTTCTTCAATTGCGATATCAATAGACTCTAATTCATTATCTTTTACCACTCTTTGACCATTCTTTAATATTAGTTTCATTCTACTCTCCCTTTTAAGACCCACTCTAGAATTGCCATACGTGCATAGACCCCGTTGGACATTTGAGTAACAATTCGACTTTGTGCACATTCCACTAATTCATCCGCCAACTCAACATCACGGTTCACTGGTGCTGGATGCATAATAATGGCTGTATCCTTCATTGTTCGGTGACGTTGACGAGTTAATCCATACATAGCATGATAGTCTTCTTTTGCGTAATGCATATCCTCTGATCCGTGGCGCTCCAATTGAACACGAAGCATCATCACCACATCTGCCTCCGCTACTGCTTCATCCACTGTTTTAAACGTTCCGTACTGCTCAAAGCTTATGTCAAAGTAATCATTCGGCCCAGCAAAGATAACGTCAGCCCCTAACTGATTAAGCAATGTCATATTACTCATGGCAACGCGTGAATGAACTATATCTCCAATTATCGCAACTTTTAACCCTTTAAAATCACCAAACTCTTCATAAATAGTCATAATATCTAATAAAGATTGCGACGGATGCTGTCCGTTACCACTACCCGCATTAATAATTTGAATCTTTAAGTTCATAAGTTGGTCCATATAATTTCGATCTGGGTGGCGAATGACAGCTACATCTACCCCTATCGCTTGCATAGTTAGAACAGAATCATATAAACTCTCACCTTTATTGACTGACGAACTTCCGACATCAAAATTAATTTGAAGCATGCCTAACTTATGCTCAGCCACCTCAAAACTATGCTTAGTCCGGGTACTATTCTCAAAAAACATATTCACCACTGTTGCATCACTCTGATATGTTCTACGACCTTCCTTAAAGTCGATAGCAGTCTTCAATAAATTTAATAACCCTTCATTATCAAATTGCTCTACAGATAAAAAATTTCTCACAATCATCTTCCTCCTAACAAAAAAGCGCCTTTAATCTTCGAGACTAAACGCACCTAAATAAGGATAGTTTCGCTTATGATCTCTCGGATCTATTTAAAGTCAAAAACTGATTAATAATTTATGATATTGTGACAGCATCCTTGCCATCTATTTCTTTGATTTGAACTCGCACACGTTCTTGTTTAGATGTAGGAATATTTTTCCCAACATAGTCTGGGCGAATTGGTAATTCACGGTGTCCTCGGTCTACTAATATAGCCAAAGATATTTCGGCAGGGCGTCCTCGATCCATACAGGCATCCATTGCCGCACGAATCGATCTGCCTGTATAGAGCACATCATCAACTAAGATGACTTTTTTACCTGATAGATCACTAGAATTTTCTGGTCTCTGGTCGGTATACTTCATATCATCGCGGTAGGCTTCGATATTCATTGACTCAACTAGCACGGGGCCTTCGATCTCAGCAATTTTTTTACCTAGGCGTTCAGCCAGAGGTGCCCCGCGCGTCGCAATCCCCATAAGGACAATATCTTCAATACCTTTGTGATGTTCAATAATTTCATAAGCTAGTCGGGTCAGAGCACGTTTCATTTCCATCTCATTCATTACAACTTTTTCCATTGTTTACCTCCTTGATAAAGAAAAGACCTCTCCTTAACCGCGGGCATGCGAAAGAAGAGGTCTCTAAAGAAAGAGTTTCCGACTGTACTTACCTTCTTCGTCTCACAGGACGCCAATTAAAGGATACTTATTAAGCTAAATTATATACGATATTTTTTATTAAGCAACTGTAAAAATTAGACTTATTCAATTAAATTTATATATAAGTTTGTATTTTGTTACTAAGAACTTTTTAATAATCAAGATATAAAGCCATTTTTGTCAGTTTATTTGAAATAAAATGATAAATAAACAGTTTGATAAAATTACTTTAATTTTATGATTAATTTTTAAATCTTAATTCTCTAGGATTTTTGATAATATAAAAGTCAATGAACAAAGAGTAGTACACATATTTTATTATTTTTTACTATTCTCTAATAAATTTCTGATCCGATTCAGGCACACCGTCTTCATCACTCACATAGCGTTCAACCTTCATGGTGAGATCGTATTTTTCGCGCAAGTCTTTAATTTCTTGCATCATTGAAGAGGCGTGATGTCGGTCAATGGCTGCTTGATCGGTCCAACTATCAATTAATAGAATGGTCGTTTCGTCCTCTAAGGGCGCAAAGTATTCATACTTTAAATTCCCTTCAGCGCTTCGGATTCTTTCAACGACGCCTTTTGACATCATCTCTTTCGCAAATTTTAGAGCATTGCCTTCCTTGCCTGTGTAATAAATATTAATTGTAATTGTCATGCAACTTTATCCTTCTTGTGCAATATCTTGTATTAGTGGTTTCAGCCAGTCTTCGAGATTGTTTAATTCAAAGCCTTCAGCTTCAATCTTATCTGAACGCAAATATTGGTCATGAACAGTGCTAAATGGTGATTCATGTGACCGGTCATTCGTATACTCAACCTTTACTTCTTTTCCAGTCATCTCTTCTAACCAAGCTATAAAAGTTTCGACAGTAATTGCGTTGCGTGAACTAATATTATAAATGCCCTCTTTTTGATTCTCAATCGCCCACACAATCGACTCTGCTGCTTTCGTTCCTTTGACATAATTTACTTTAATTTCTGGATCCGTAAAGTATACAACTTCGTCATTCATTACTTCCTCAACATAAAAATGCAGTCGCTCAGTATAATCATCTAAATCTAGGACAATGGGGAAGCGAAATGCTGTAAGTTTGAACGGTGCTTCAGTAAATAATACTTGTTCAACTTGCCTTTTCCCTTCGCCATAATTTACTTCGATATTTGGGTCAATACGATAAGTTAAAGGATCAAAGTCTGCTTCAGTGTGGCCATCAATATCCCCACTGTAAACCGCCATAGACGAAGTAAAGTAAAGATGTTCTATAGAATCCTTGAATTTATCCATAATAATTCGTGCATCATCTGCCGTGTAACAAATATTGTCAAAGACTGCATCCCAAGTCTGTTCAGTCACTTCAGCCCATCCTTCGTGACTCGCATCGCGTGCATCTAGAGTAATGTGCATAGCATTTCCTTCAAAGGGATTTGGTTTATTTCCACGTGTTGCAATCGTCACATCATGACCGCTAACTAATAATTGTTGTACTGCCTTCATTCCAAAGAAATTGGTTCCACCTAATACTAATAATTTCATTTTGTACCTGCCTTCTTTAATTTTCCATTAGTTTTTGATAAATCTTTTCGTATGTTTTTCCATTTCGAACAGTAATTTGCTTATAAAATGGAGACTTCACTAAGTATCTTGCATACGCCGTCTTTTTGTAATTGGCTTCGTCGTATTTCCCCCAATAAACTGCTAACTCACCAAAATGAATTTCTTCATTCCCTAAACTCATACTTGCTACTTCTTCTTTAAAAGCGTCTCGGTCTACAGCTTCTGTATAAAATAAAACATCTCGACGAGCAAATTCCTCATTCCACCACGCCGGTAAATTTAAGTAATCTGCTTTGTAAGCTTCAGCGCTAATAATAATTGAAAGTAAATCAAAATCATATGACTCTTTTAAATGAGTTTGAACTTTTTCTCTAATCGAATTGATATCTTCCTCACTATTAAAGAAAAGATTACCGCTATTGATATAGGAAGTCACTTCGGTAAATCCAAGCGCTTCTAGTTTTTCCCTAAGTTCCGCCATCACCACTCGATTCTTACCACCGACATTAATTCCTCTGAGTAAAAGTACATAGCGCATAGTTTGGACTCCTTTTTACATAATTTTTTTAATAAATTTTAGGGCCCAATCTTTATAGGGCGGGTAGCGTAATTTAATATCAAACAAGTCAGTCTTCTCGATGACGCTTTTTGGATGTGAGAAGGTTTCGAGACTATATTTGCCGTGATATTGCCCCATCCCACTCGCACCAACTCCACCAAATGGGAGATTGTAATTACTTTGATGAATCAGCGTGTCATTTATCGCTGCGCCACCAAAAGATAGATTTTTTATTATATACTCTTTCAAAGATTTATCCTGCGTGAATAAATATAAGGCAAGTGGTTTGTCTTTTGAACGAATAAATTCTACTGCTTGACTCACTTCTCTATAAGTTAATATCGGTAATATCGGACCAAAGATCTCTTCTTGCATTAATTCTGTATCGAGTTCCGGTTCCAAGACTAACGTGGGTTCAATAGTTAGCATCTCTTTATTACTGCCTCCGCCATAAATAACACTTTGATTTTTCATTAATTTCTTCACACGCTTGAAGTGTCTTTTATTAATCATCTTAGAATAATCTGAATTCTCTAAAGGTTTCTTCGTGTAATATTCTTCAATGACTTCAATGAGGGCGCTGATCAAGTCATCACGAATCGCTTCATCAACGAGAAGATAATCAGGCGCGATGCAAGTCTGACCAGCATTGGTGAATTTCCCCCAAACAATCCGTTGAGCAGCATGTTTGATATTGGTGTCTTTTGCGACAATGACTGGACTTTTTCCGCCAAGTTCTAGTGTTACTGGCGTTAATGTTTGACTCGCTGTCTCCATAATTACTTTTCCAACTTGAGTACTTCCAGTAAAGAAACAATAATCGACGCCTTCTTTGAGTAATTGCTGAGATACTTTCCCATCACCTTGTTCAACTGCAATATATTCGCGTGCGAACACTGATTCAATAATTTGTTGAATTACCCTAGCTGTATGTGGTGCTAATTCGGAAGGCTTTAATACGACACAATTCCCTGCCGCAATCGCCCCAACAAGTGGTACGAAACTTAACTGAATAGGAAAATTCCATGGTGCAATAATTAAGACACTCCCATATGGTTCTTGATATATATGGCTTTTAGAATAAAAATGCGCCAGAGACGTTGGAACGCGTTTGGGTTTGGCCCAATCTTTTACATGTTTAATCATATAATCAATTTCACTATAGACCGAGCCTAACTCTGTCACATAACTTTCAAAGACGGGTTTATTTAAATCCTTTTTCAGCGCATCATAAATCAAAACATCATGCGCCTTAATTGCCTCTTTTAATCGTTTTAATTGTCTAATTCTAAAGTTCACATCCAAGGTTATGCCACTTCTTAAAAACATTTCTTGTTCTGCTTTAACTTGCATCATGAAACGCCCCTTTCAGTTAAAAGTATATCATTGACCGCAATTAACCTCCAAACATGTGAATGGATTGTTTGAAAATAAAAAAAGACTTTCTACAGACCTTGCCTGTAAAAAAATTTATCCAAATAATTTCGTTAATGGCAGCTTGTTCATCATGGTAATAGAGTATATTGACTACTTTAATCGCATAATCTGAAGAGACTATCGCGTCTCCTTGCATATGTCCGGTTGCCACGACTTGAGCAAAGACTCTGACTGAAAACTTGCTGATGTCATTAATGGACTGTTGGTCTAGCTTGTTAGCGAGAAAGCCTGTCTGACACAGTTGATGCGCACTTTACTTGCTTCTGTGACGATTCTTCCTTTTAAACTCTCATCTTCGATATCAATGTATTAGAGAAAGTTCTGGGCATTTTGACTGGCCCATGTTGCTAAATCTTTTTGAGGTAAAGTCTCAAGTAATTCTTCTAACTCAAGTCTTAGGTCAGCTGAGTCCTGAGTTTTTATCTTGTATTTTGTAGGGAGTTCAATCTTGCCATCTATGTATAGCTGCCTTTCCCGAGCACTCCAAGCGTAAGCATGTGGATCCATAGACATCTTTCCTTTCTATCATTGCCTTTCTGGACGAAATAAATTATCCACAGTCGTTTCTAAAATCTCAGCTAAGTCAAATGCCAGTTGTAATGAAGGATCATACTTATTGTTCTCAATTGCATTAATTGTTTGTCTTGAAACTTTACAATGCTTCGCTAAGCTTGCTTGCGAAAGTTTCTTATACGACCGTAATTCTTTTATTTGATTCTCCAAGTCCTAAATTATCCCCCATACTTTCTTTTACTTATATTTAGTAATACAAGAAAGAAGATACTTTTTACTAGTAAATCCGTTAACGGATTATAGTAATATTGGGTATCTGTTAATAAGTTCTGATATACCATTTGACCTATTTCAAACAGTAATCCAAATATCGTAATCCCAAACATTTGCGTCGATGCTTCTTGAATAATTTCTTTACGTCTTTCATCACCAATCTTAAGGATTTCGTAGATAGTCCATCCAATTAGAAGTACGGAAATTATTAAAATACCATAAAACACTATTACTACTAAATTCATAAAATTTCCTCCTAAAATTAACTCCCTTTAAATCAATCACCAACTAATTGATAGCCAAGCAATGAGTAACATTAATGCCGTTAGCACAATTACTAGCAAAATAAACTTAATAAAAGAATTATCTTCATTTATTTTAGCTAATATGAATCGCTCTAAGAATAAAGTTGTCAAAACTGATACGATGGCTATAACTAGAAAAATATTTCTTTCTCCAGTTTTGATTTGTTCTATAAAACCAATAATAAACAAAGTCATAACGGTAACAAACCAAGATATTTTCACCGACTTATCAGCTATCTTTTTTTCCATTTCATCTTTCTTACGCATGAAATCACCTCCGATGTTTAAAATGTGTCAAAAACTCTTTACATTTATAGTGTAAGGGAAATTTTCAATTGTGTCAAACATATTTGACATCATTGGTTATGAAATATGCTAGAATGAAAAGTGAGGGAGTGAAAAAGCTGGTATCTAGTACTCGGATTGAATTCGAATGCGTGTTTGGCTCTAATCTAGTACTCGGATTAATTTCGAATGCGTGTTTAATTAGATTATCAAAAATAAAACCGACAAGTCAGGTTTTCCTAACTTGCCGGTGATGCAACGGTCTCTCAATTAGAGTTATCTAATTCCTTTACCACCTTTTATAATTAGTGATGGATAATCTGACATGCCTGTAATGCAACGGTCTCTCAATTAGAGTTATTTAATTCCTTTACCACCTTTTATAATTAGTGATGGATAATCTGACATGCCTGTAATGATTGGTTTTGCCTTTGTAATTAGCTCTTTAAATACATCTAGTGACAAGGAATTCTGGTGGGCTTCTTTATCTTCCCAGACCTCATAAATATACACTTTATTTGCATCTTCTGGATCAATGCCGACACTGTATATATAACAGTTCTCAACATTTTCCATTTCACTTGCTGCTTCTAACAAGTAAGTTAAAAGTTCTTCACGCTTGCCGTCCGCTGCCGATATACTTCCATTTACACTGTATAATTCCATCTTTGTACTCCTTATTCATTGCTTTTATGACCGTTTGACTGACTTTTGACCTTTGCACTTTTATTTTATTACTCATGACCCTCTTATTCAAACATATGCTATAATAAATGCATAAAAAATACTTAAGGAGTTTACTATACGCCGATTGTAAAATTAAGCTAGACAACTAAAACAGCCATTTGTGGTACACTCAACTTGTAATTCCGACCAAAGAATACAAAGGAGTGACCACAAATGACCTACACCCATCTTACCACGGATGAA
>NZ_JBGQQX010000023.1:0-34440 GCF_045528525.1 Ruoffia sp. FAM 26255
ACAGTAAAACCAGAAAAGGTGGTAAAATAATGTACAATACAATATCAATGCCAGAATTTGAACAAAAATGGAAAAAAGAGAAACTTCCTTTAGTAGACGTTAGAGAAATGAACGAATGGGAAAATGGCCACCTGGACGGAGCAATCCATGTTCCTTTAAGTAATCTTTCAGCTGAAAAAAATAAATTGGATAAAAGTCAAGAGTATTATGTAATGTGTCACTCCAGTGCGCGTTCTTCAATGGCTTGTCAACAATTAGCACAAGAAGGATACAAAGTGATAAATGTAATGGGAGGAATTTCTGCTTGGAGAGGAGAAATCGTTTAATGGAATACGATAAAAAAATTGTGAACCGTTTGAAACGTTCTGATGGTCAGTTGCATGGGGTTTTGAATATGATGGAAGAAGGAAAAGACTGCGCGGATATTGTTACTCAATTATCAGCGGTGCGCTCCAGTATTGATCGTGCGATTAGTTTAATTGTTGGAATTTCTAGTTTCCTAAGTTAAAATTTTTCTGAGTTTGTTTTAATACCAATTATAACAAACTCAGAAAAACGAGTAAAACATTGCTTAAATAGGGATAAGCGCACTTTTGGGGGTCACCTCATATACTTTATTATAAGCTGCTCTTTTTGGATTCCGTAATCCACTTCCTTTTTTGCCATAAAATGGATTTACAGCACTTTTAGCTTTTCGTTTCATTTTTCCAGTAGTGCGAGCTTTTACTCTAGACTTTAGATTCAGTTTACGCAGACCAAACTTGATTGCATTTCCTCCTTCTAATTCTCCATAAACTTCGCAAACTTATCTGCTGTGTCCTTCTTTTCTTCTTTCGTAACATGCGCATAGATATTCATCGTTGTTTGGATATCTGTGTGTCCTAGGCGAGCCTGAACATCTTTTATTGAAGCTCCCATAGAGAAGAGGATACTACTATGCGTGTGTCGTAACCCATGAACTGTAATTTATTTAAGACCATTACGCTTTTGCACATTTCTCATACGGTTATTGGGAACATTAATTGAATAGAAATTATTTCTAGTATTCGCAAAAACATGCTGATCGTGTGTATTGGTATTAAATCCAAGTTTCATCATGAATTGAGCCTGATACATCTTCCACAGCTTTAAAAGCTTCATAGAGTCATAATCTATATCAATTATTCTACGACCGTTCATTGTGTCCGTAGGTTGCATGATAATCTTATTATTTAAGCCCCTAGTAAGTGTTTTACTAATGTTGAGTGTAGATGTATCAAAATCAATATCCGACCATTTAAGAGCTAGTATTTCTGATTTTCGAACACCGCTGTACGATAATATCCTAAAGTACGTATATCCGTTTACATCTAAATTTTCAACCATTGTATCTTTAGTTATATTCAAATTTAAATTCTGTTTTAGAACGGTGTCTATACATTCAAAGTATTTCTAATAATAACACAGTTTATTGATACGCATCAATTATTACAGCGGTTACCTCTTGTATACTGTAGATGTAACAAAAATACAAATGCGGAGGATTTATAGAAATGGACAAAAATATAGCAAATGACATAAATGGAAAATTAAATTTTTTACTGGAAGACCATGGTGTAACATTTGATGATTCTAATATGGCTTTAGACTCTTTAGATACTTTTCACAAAAAAGCAGACGCTTTGTTAGTCGCGCATAACTGTGAGATACCAGAAGCAGCGCATGATATTACTGGCTTGCAGCCGAAATTAAATATGCTGATTCAAGGGCATGGAGCGGAATTTGATGATTCGAATTTAGATCCCAATAGTATAGATACTGTCCTTCAAAAACTTGAGATTCTACAAGATGAACATGGTGCATAAAAGAAAAAGAGTCGCTATCTTAACGGATAGTGATTTTTTTATTCGAATGTTTAAATGAATGTAAAAGATTGATATAAATCAATTCGTAAACAAAATATTCGGTCTATACCAACTGTGTAATCAAAACATTCAGAGTGATGACTAAAAAAATAAAGGAGAGAGAAGATGACGACGATAACGTTTCAATTAGAAAAATTGACCTGTCCATCTTGTATGCAAAAAATCATAGACAATGTAAATGAATTAACGGGGATAGAAACAATAAAAATTTTATTTGATAGAAGCAAAGCAAGAGTAGTGTTTGAAGACAATAAAATATCAGAAGAAGAAATTCTTCATAAGTTTGAAGAGACTGGATATTCAGCAAAGAAAATATAATAACGTATGAAGGTTGATTGGGGTCAATTTTAAATGAAAAAGCGCAGGGTATACTGTAGTCAACAAGTACAAACTAGGAGGAGGAAGAAATGGGTTTTCAGCAAAAAATATTAAGCAGTAAAAATCAAATCACACTTATCTCAGGAATTTTAATCGTTATAGGATTTATTGCACACTTTGGTTTTGGAAACACACAAGTTTTTAATATCGCATTCATTATCGCATCTATTTTAGGGGTGGCACCAATCGCCATTCAAGCTTTTGGGGCTTTAAAGGTAAAAGTAATTTCAATTGATGTGTTAGTAACCATCGCAGTAATCGGTGCTTTACTCATTCAAAACTATGAAGAGTCAGCTATCGTAACGTTCTTATTCTTATTCGGTAGCTGGTTAGAGGCTCGCACATTGAACTCTACTCGTTCAGCGATTAAAGAATTGACAGAAATGGCACCAGAAGTAGCTTTTAAACAAATGGAAAATGGTGAATTTGGAGAAGTTGATGTATGGGATGTTGACGAAGGCGATATCCTACAAGTCCGTACCGGTGGAAAAGTTCCAGTTGATGGAACGGTTGTTATTGGTGAAGGTCACATTAACGAAGCATCAATCACTGGTGAAGCGGATCCGGTTCGAAAAGAAACAGATTCAGAAGTCTTCGCAGGTACAATTTTAGAAAATGGAACCCTACAAATTCGTGCAGACCGTGTAGGAGAAGATACAACTTTCGGTAAAATTATTGAGCTTGTTGAAGAAGCTCAAGATTCAAAATCAGAAGCTGAACGCTTTATTGACCAGTTCTCGCAGTGGTATACACCAGCCGTCTTAGTCTTAGCGTTTATCGTGTGGATTTTTAGTCAAAATGTCGAGTTGGCCATTACAATACTAGTACTCGGATGCCCAGGTGCATTAGTCATTGGAGTACCTGTTTCTAACGTAGCTGGTATCGGAAATGGTGCAAAAAATGGTGTATTATTAAAAGGTTCAGAAGTAATTCAAGACTTTAGTAAAGTTGATACGATTCTATTTGATAAAACAGGAACTCTAACTGTAGGTAACCCAGAAGTTGCCGAATTTAAAACCTATGGGGATGCAGATCAAGCACTAAGCTATCTGGCAAGTGTCGAGAATGAATCGGATCACCCACTCGCAAAAGCGGTTCTTTCACAGTTAGGCGATATTGAAATGTATCCAGTAGATGAAACAAACGTTGTAAAAGGTGGAGGAATCGTCGCAGAAGTCGATGGCCACCGCGTTGCAATAGGAAACGTCGCTTTAATGGAAAAAGAAAATATCCAATTAACAAAAGAAGCTCGTGAAGATTTTGAAGCCTACGAAAAACGTGGAAACTCATTAGTTATTACAGCAGTCGATGGTGAGTTGAAAGCTCTAATGGGGATTCGTGACCAAATTCGCCCAGGGATTAAACAAGATTTACAAGCGATGAAAGCTTTAGGTGTTAAGAACTTAATCGTACTATCAGGAGATAACCAAGGTACTGTTGATTTAGTCGCTGAAGAATTAGGATTAACAGAAGCCCATGGAAACTTACTGCCAGAAGATAAGGCAGACTACCTCAAAGAACTCCAAGCTCAGGGTCAAATTGTCGCATTCGTTGGTGATGGAGTAAACGATAGTCCTTCATTAGCCCTTGCGGATATTGGAATCGCAATGGGTAGCGGAACAGACGTCGCTATTGAAACTTCTGATGTCGTTTTAATGAACTCAAATATGAGCCGCTTGCCTCACGCTTTAGGCTTAACTAAAGCAACCGCCAATAATATGAAACAAAATATTGTCATTGCAGTTGGTACTGTACTTGTTCTTCTAGCAGCCGTTTTCTTCTCAGACTGGATGAACATGTCAATCGGTATGTTAGTACACGAAGGAAGTATCTTAGTCGTTATCTTAAACGGTATGAGACTATTGCGCTACAGACTCAAAGGAACTGATGTAGAAACGGCGAACGCAAAAGAGGTTCATGCATAAAAAATACAATAAAAACTAAATAGATTACGGTAGAATTTCCAATATAATATAGTCGAACAAATTTCAGAAACAATTAAGAGATTAATACTAATTCTTGATCTACATCAATTCAATCTATCTAGTCTTCGATTAGAATAGATGCATAAGAGGTAAGAAATGAAAATATTGAAATACAAAATACCTCGTTAAATTGATGTAGATCAAGATTAAAAGCTTGAATAGCTGATATACTATAGATGTCAATAAGGTAAATCGAATGAACAAATAAAAATTCAAAGGAGAATGTATCATGCAAAAAGCAAATATTCAATTAGAAACGTTAACTTGTCCATCATGTCTACAAAAAATCGAAAATGGTGTTGGTAACTTAAACGGTGTGGATAAAGACAGCTTGAAAGTGATGTTCAATGCAAGCCGTGTAAAAGTAAACTTCGACGACACTGTATCAATTGAAGACATAGAAAAAGCTATCCAAGACTTAGGTTATGGCGTAAAAAGATCGCGTGTAAAAGCCGCATAGGTTTACTTAAAAAATCAAAAAAATAATGGAGGAATGAATCATGTCAGAAAAAACACCACAAGAAAGATTAAAAGAAGAACAAGTATATAAAGATCATGTGCATCATACGAAAATAAATGCAGCAGCCATTACAGACCATCTTTTAGGAAATATTCACACACTACATGTGAAGTTACATCAGTATCATTGGTATGTAAAGGGGCCTCACTTCTTTACTTTACATGAAAAATTTGAGGAACTATATGATGATAATGAAAAATGGTTTGACCGTTTAGCTGAACAACTGCTAGCTTCAGGATATAAACCAGCTTCTACAACCAAAGAGCTTGTCGAGCATTCTATGCTATCAGAAGATCCAGCAGATAAATACATAAAAGCCGAAGAAATGGTTGACAATATCATCGATGATTTCAGAGAAACTCGTGAATTAACGATTCGTGCCATTCACTTGGCGCAAGAAGAAGAGAATGTTGTCTTTGAGGATACGCTAATTGAATTTAAAGATGACTTAGATACAAAAATCTGGATGTTGCAAGCCTTTTTAGGAAAAGAAGCCCTAGAAGATGATGATTACCACGATGAAGAGGAAGACTAATACAATATAGATGAAAAGGAACAAGTAACTGCGAATTTACAAAGTACAGTTGCGTGTTCCTTTTTTGTTTGTCAAATTGTTTCTATAATAGATGGTATTGATGGGCTAATTTTGATTAATTGACACCATTTTGCTTTTGAAATGAAAAAAGATCAATGAACGCCTATGATTTAGTTACCAAACAAACCATGAGAAATTCACATGACTCATTTACAGTTAATACGAAAAACACTCGGATTTGTTCTGTAATAGATTACTGAAGATAGGTACAAAACACAACGGATTGATAGTAAAGAGAAGTGTTTAGGAAACCAGCACTGATATGGGGCTAATTTCAGATAATGCATTATCTGCTTCTGATGGAGTGATTATAAACAGTAAACCATCGCATCTAGAGCTAATGAGCACAATAAAATATACTAAATTCTTAAATGAAAAAACTCTTAGAGCGGGTTATCATTTTAAAAGTTTAGGAACACTTTTTACTCATGATAATAATAAATCTATTGAGGCTGCGAATGAAAACATACTTCAATATGCAAGTGATTTACTACCCTTTAGTAGTAGTATTTATGAGGATAGTGAGATTAGAGGAATGAAGAGTTTAAATGAAGGACACAATTTTGAAGACTATGAAAGGTTACTGATTGAGCTAAATTCAAAGTTAAACATAAATAAGAACTCAAATAAGGAGTATACATTCAGTTTGAGTCCAAGAACATATAAAATGTTAGAAAAAATGTCTAAACACAATGGTTATGAAGACATATCCGAATTTTTAGATATATGGATACAAGCTTTTAATATAGAGAGGTTTTGATTGATGATTATGTGTGAGCTTTTATGTAAATCGCTATGAAACACACCGGAACAGAGTAAAGAAGCCCTCGTTATAGAATTGAAGGCTTCTTTATTAGTCTTGTAAAAAAATCTAATAGTAATAAATAGAGAAATACCAATGGAATAATTAATGATTTATAGAGTAATAGTAATACATTTTTCAGTGACTCTATAAAGGAAAATTCAATTTGAACACAACTATCATAAGAAAGATTGTTCTATTATATTTATATCTAAACAATGACAACTTGTAAGGATCTCTATTAAAGAATCTGGGACTATACCACCAGTGTCAACAGATTCAGTATACATTATATGAGTTTAAAAATTTGATTTAAGTGTATCTCAAATGATTATCAATCTACCTTAATTTAACAGACTAAATAATATAACTACAACTATAAAATCGATTACATATCCTAGTAAATAATGGTATCATTATTTATATAGCATGATAATTAAGTTGAGAAGTACTCAATTTAAAAAGTTTATTAAATGGTGTAAAGGAGGGATTACACAATGAGTGGAAATTTGGATCTAATAGTTGATTATATATATGATAATTTTAGATATGGAAGTAAACTTACTGAGAGCAAAATAAATTTATTATTTCAGAAATATCCATTGCCTGACAAACAAAAAGAAATCGTTCAGGAAGAACTTAGAATGTTAAATATTACAATTATTTCTGATGAGAAAAAAGCAAGAACTCTTTTTAACGAATTATGTTTTTTAATAGGTGAACCTAAAGAATATAGAGAGAGTTTACTTATTAAGTGGTATGAAGATAATAATGTTGAACACAATAAAAGAGATGAAATAAGAAGATCTTTAAATGAATTTGGATACTCAATAATAAATGATGTACCTAAAGAAATAGACAAAAGTAAATTTAATTTCTTAAATGATTTGGATTTAAAACCTCTAGATACACAATTAGATAGTGATGACTTTAATGAAAAATTAGAAAAAATGAAATCTCCCGTACATAGTGACTATAATCTTGATTATTTAAATTCATTACACTCAGAACATTCTGGATATGATCAAAAACAGAAATCATTAGACAATTTAGTTGAAGCCAATATAAATCTAGTCTGGAAAGTTGTTGACAGATACGAAGGAGCAGCTACACAGTCTTTTGACAGTGACGATATGTTCCAACATGGAATGATGGGTTTGATAAAAGCTGCAGAGAAGTTTGACCTATCAAAAGAGACTCAATTTTCTACATATGCTGTATACTGGATCCGACAATCAATCACCAGAGCCATAATGGACTTTTCTAGAACTATTCGAATACCCGTCCACATGCGGGAACGGATAAACAAAATGAGAAGAGTGAAAGGTCAGTTAAAATCATATTTAAAAAGAGAACCCTTAGCAGAGGAAATCGGAGCAGAAATGGACCTTTTAACAAGCGAAGTATATGAGATAATACTACTTTCACAGAATGAAGTATCACTTGATACACCTATTGGATCAGAGCAAGATTCTTTTCTTGGAGATTTTATTAAGGATGATAGTAATGATTTACCGAATGAAAAGGTCATGAAGAATTCATTAAAAGAAGAAATTAGTGACGTGCTCAATAAATTTACTGAACGAGAACGTGAAATTATAAATAAAAGATTTGGTTTACAAGACCAAGAAGAAAAAACATTAGAAGAACTGGGCCAAGTATATGGCGTTACGCGTGAGCGTATTAGACAGATAGAAAGTAAAACACTTAAACGACTAAGACATAGTACAGTAAGAGACAGATTGAGGGATTATTATGAAGACCAATGAACGCATTATTGAAAAAATAAATGAAATAACAGAAGAAAAAGAAAATATAATTATAGTATTTAAAGGCATTCAAACAGAAAGTTTCCCAAAGGAAAATAAGTATTTTTCCTTCACAATCGATTATTATGACACATTAGAATTAGATACTATTAAAAATGAGATACTTAATAATGTCATAGAAAATAGAGAATTTAGTGAAAAATTTAAATGGATGACAATTGAAGAATATCAATTGTTTAAGGAATTTGAAAATATTAACTCCAATCCAATTGTCATATTAGAAAATAACCTTTACGACAAGCAGTATCCGTATAATCAAACACTGTCTGACATAGATAATCTTTATCAGTATTTATACTATCAGGAAGACAACGAGCTTGAACCTGAACAGAAGAAGTTATTAGAAAGAGTTTCTCGATTCTACGGAAAAATAGATTATTCAAAACAAAGTAATGAATACTATGTGACCTATCCATCTATTGGTGCAGAGATTGAGAGAAAATCGCTATATCCTTTTGATCACTTTGAACCAGAATTTACAGAAGTACATAATTTATCTAATATTGATCAAGTAGAACTCTCTGAAGATGAAATTCCATTTTTAGATTTGGAATCTGAAATATTAGCAGGAACCGCCAATGAAAATATCGTATTTGTTTTACCAAGTTCTCAAGAATTTTTACCTCATCGTTATTTAGAAAGAATTGACATCTTATCAAAAATTAGAAATGTAAAATTTTACTTTACGAGCCTGTCTATCCGCCGACAAATCATTGAAAATGAACCGGCTTATTTAACCATTCTAAAAAAAGTATTTGGTTATGATGAATTTCGAGAGATCGCATTCTATAAAAATATTGAAAGCCAATCAAAAGAAACGATTAATATTTCACAAGCTCAAATTATTGATGATATTGTCAATCAAGCCGAGAAAGCAATGTTTGGCGAAGATTTTAGAGATATATATATTACGGCATCGACTGGTGCAGGGAAATCATTAATGTTTCAAATTCCAGCCCTACATCTGGCAGAAAAATATAAAGAAGACAAGCCACTTACATTAGTCATCTCCCCATTAATTGGATTAATGAATGATCAGGTTGATAGTATGAAGAGAAAAGGGATTCGTAATTCTGAAACAATCAATGGAAATACACCACCCTATGATCGAGAACGAATTATTGAACGAATCCGTAACAAAGAGGTGGATGTTTTATATCTATCGCCAGAAACGCTTCAAGCCAGAAGTGATATAAAAATGCTTATCGATGAGCGGAGTATTGGTGTAGTAATTATTGATGAGGCGCATATCGTGACTACTTGGGGGAAATCATTTCGAGCGGACTATTGGTACTTGGGAATTTACTTAGCCAAATTGAGAAAAGAGTATAGTTTCCCTATCGTCACCTTCACCGCAACTGCTATCTACGGTGGTCGTGAGGATATGTATTTAGATACGAGAAACAGCTTAAATATGATCAGTCCGATTTCATATTTTGGATATGTAAGGCGAGAAGACATCCTAATGTGTGTGAGAGATAGTCAAAAAGCTCTTGAAACAGAAGGAAGAGACTATCGAAAAACTAAAAATGCATTAGCATTAGAGCATTTGATTCATGCGAATAAAAATAATCAAAAGTCTTTATTATATTTCCCAACCATTCGATTGCTTATGGATTTTTATAATTTTATCGAACAAAACAAACCAGATATAGCGAAAAAAACAGGTAAGTATTTTGGCATATTGTCTAAAGAGGAAAAAGATGAAGTTTTGGATGAGTTTAAAAATGGTGAACTACAATTTGTTCTAGCAACGAAAGCATTTGGTATGGGGATAGATATTCCGGATATCACAAATGTTTACCACTACGCACCTACAGGTAATGTAGTAGATTATATACAAGAAGTAGGTCGAGTTGCTAGAGATAAAGATAAAGTAGAATATGGTTATGCCTATATAGACTTCCTTACTCGGGATATGAACGAGGTTAAACAGTTATATGGGATGTCATCCATTCGAAAATCACAGATTATTGATGTCATGAAAAAAGTATTATCGACGTACAAAGAAAAAGGCAATAATCGTAATTTGATAATGAGTCCTGAAGATTTTAAATATATCTTTGTTCAAAATAAGAGAGATGAAGACTCTCTTGATAACAAAGTTAAAACAGTACTACTGATGATTGAGAAAGATTTCTCATCGCCAAGTAATTTAGGTTATTCACCTTTCGTGGCACGACCTAGAAGCTTATTTGCTAATGATTATATATATGCCACACCAGCTCTAGAATCGCTATTTATGAAGTCGAGATTAGCAAGGTTTTTTGAGAAGGTATCATCGATTAATAGTAAAAATTATTCGGCGATTTATAGAGTGAATTTAGGGGGAATATGGGAAAGTCATTATAAGAGTATGTCATTTCCTAGCTTTAAATATTCTCTGTTTACAGCAGAAGAACGTGTAAAATTAGCGGATAAGAATATTTTTAATAAATTGGCCTTCACAAGTGGTATCGATGTGCAATTTAATGATAATTATTCAGCAGAGAGTATCTTATCAGAATATCAAATCATAATGAAATCATTCGAAAGATTTATCAATCAATTCCGTATATCTGGCAAGTACTTTACTGTGAATGATTTAGGAAATCATTTTATGAAAGAATTAAAAATAAAAGATCGCTTTGAATCTAGAGCATTTGCGCAGACAATCATAAACTCAGCGTTTGAATTTGGTAAGATTAAAGAAACTAGATTTATTGCTGAACGTAGCTTGACTGGAAGCTCAATCCAAAGCTATATTGTACACCAAGATGGAGATATCTTTAGTTCGTGGATTTTGAACCAAGTTAAGCATTCAGTTTCACCAAAAGATAATTATATTGAGACAGATGAGACTGTCATTTCATATCATCTAAGACAAAGAAATGGGCCTATTGATTCGAAAATTGCTGCTTTAGGTATAGGAGAAGCGAGAGAGATTTTAAATTACCGAGTCATTGGTGGTCATGATCCACAAATTTATTTAAGAATGAACTCCATCTACCCATTAGAGCGCGCTATAAAACAAGGAGATTTCTACAAGAATTCTATTTTGACGGACGTACAAGTAAGACACTATACAAGTGTTGAAATGTTAAAATATCTCTTTACTAAAGAACAGCCAGAACAAAATACTAAAGAACGTATCTTAAACTATACAAAATGGTTCTGGGATCAGATAGAAGATTACTTTATGGGTATTTTACCTGAAAGAGTAAAAAATGAATTAACTAGAGAATGAAAATTAATACTGTTGTTGCAAAAGCAACAAATTAAGCAACAACCGATTTTAAATAAAAATATTAAGCAGAAGTAAAGAAAGATTTGTCAGGATTAAAATTAAAAAAGCTATAAGAGAACAATCATAATTATGATTGTTCTCTTATGTGTTTTATAAGACTATTTAGAGGACTTGAAGTGGATAGTGGTACGTGTTTTAGTTCGAAAATAGATTTAAATGCTCATGGCAAGCCATCATTTTTATAGTGTAACTAGAAGTATGCAAAAATATTTTTAATTCCATCATCGAGTGATGGATAATTAAGTGTATCCTAAGTATAATAAAAGTAAGAATTAAATATGACAGAGGTGATTCTGTGAAAGTGAAGAAATTTTACCGTACCCAACGGGAAGTTGCAGCTGTTATTAATAAAATAGTTGGTAAATATTGGATAGATAATCTAACAGATAAAGTGTTAGAAGAAAATATATATATGATCTATAAAAATAACCAACGTAAAGTAATAAAAAACGATGATTTTACTACAATACTTAAGCAACAATGCGGAAAAAGTCGTTTAACAGTCGTAGAAAATATAATTACTAATTAAAACAAAGGAGGTGGCTTCTTGAAAGAAAATATTAACTTTTCGCTCTCAGATTTAAATGACTCAGCTATTTTAAGAGAAAATGAATCTCTATTAAGTTTACTGCTTAAGGATCATACCACTGGTAAGAATATAAAATGGGGAACAGATAGCTATATTAATCAGGGCTATTACTTCCGAGATGATCAAGAAATTAAAATAGATCTTATTACTGGATGGTATGAAGGTTTTATTCAACCAAGAGTAGATAAAGATATAGATATCCAACTTGAACGCCAACGTAATAGAGCTGAAGTTTTCACACCCTCATGGGTAATTAAATTACAAGTAGATGCAGCTCTAGAGGATATGGAAGAATTATCATTGGTTGATTTTATCCAAACTAAATGGTTAGAAATAACATGTGGTGAAGCTCCGTATATGGTAAACCGCTATGATATGGAAACGGGAGAAGTAATAACTTTAAAAGACAGAGCAGGCTTCATTGATGTTAAATTTAAAAAATTAAATGAAACAATAGAATCAGAAGAAGAATGGCTGAAGTTAGCTGTTGAAATTTATAAAGCGAGTTATGGATATGAATATCAAGGGGACTCACTTCTACTAGCTCGAGAAAATTTAATTTTAACATTTATAGATAACTATTTTTATATGTTCGGAGCTTTCCCAAAAGAGAAAATATTATTAGAAATCACTCAAATAATTAGTCTTAATGTATTTCAAATGGATGGATTAACTTATGAAGTACCATATTCAGTTGGTGGAACTGGAGATTTTGGTACTCAATTAAGCTTATTTGATGAGGTAGAAGTTTTAAAAACTGAGACACCAAAGTTTGCTAAGATAAAATTATGGGAAAGAAATAAAATAGTTGAATTTAAAAGGCTTAAAGAAAGGGATGAAATTGAAATGAAATTTGATGTAGTAATTGGAAATCCACCTTACCAGGAAAATGATAATGATTATGGCAAAGGAAGTGCTATGCCCCTTTACCATATCTTTATCGAAAGTGCGATAGCTTTAAAACCTGAAATAGTATCTATGATTACTCCTAGTGTATGGTTTAATGGCGGGAAAGGGTTAACTAAATTTCGTGAACGAATGTTAGATAGTAAACATATGAAATTAATATATAATTTCGAAACACCTAAAGAGGTATTCCCTAATGTTTCTTTAAGAGGCGGAGTGAATTATTTTATATGGGATTCAGATTTTGATAATTCCAAAGAAGATATCATTGTAATAAATCAAAAGAATAAAGTTGCAGATAAACAAAAAAGAAAGTATACAATACCAGGTATTGACATGTTTATCCCTAATAATCAAGGGATGACTATAGTTGAGAAGCTGTTAAAAAACAATGATATATCTTCTTCAGTAAAAAGTCCGTTAAATTTATCACACTATGTTTCTATTAGAAATCCCTTTGGTTTTGTTACGAATTTTAAAAATCATATTGATTTCCATAGTACTTCAAAAAATATGAAGACACCTATAAAAATTTATGCGAGTAGAGGAACCGAAGGTTATGTAGAAGATGAATTGATTACAAGAAATCGGGAGCTAATTAATAAAGTGAAGTTAGTAACTCCATTTGCTAATAATATCGGTACAGATTTAAATGATGACAATCTTAATTGTATGATTATTGGGGAAAAATCTATTGTTACTGAAACATATCTAGTAATAGGTGTAGAGCTAATTAATAGTTTGAATGAGGCAAAAAATATGAAGAAGTATTTAACAACAAAATTTGTACGTGCTCTAATTTCATTAGCTAAAGCGAATCAAAATGGAACTAGAAAAACGTATCGTTTTGTACCACTTCAAGACTTTACTGAAGATTCAGACATTGATTGGTCTAAATCTGTATCTGAAATTGAGCAGCAACTTTACAAAAAATACAATCTGAATGAAGATGAAATAGGCTTTATCGAAATAAATATAAAGGAGATGGAGTAATATGGTTCAACAAGTACAGCAAAGACCACAAATTAATACAAGTGAGTTAATTCAACCCCGAATTTACGCTTATATTACTCCACGGAATGAAGATACAAAAGATTTGATTAAGATTGGTTATACAGAGCGTCCTGTTGAGGACCGTATACGTGAACAAACTAAAGGTATCTACTATGAAAAACTTTGGGATTATCCTGCGAAATATCATGCTGGTAATGAGTCTTATTTTAAAGATCATGATTTTCATAGCTATTTAACAAAACATGAAATTATTCGTAAACATATTTACGGAAGTACCGAATGGTTTGATTTTGGTGAAGATATGGATAAAGCAGAAAAAATGTTTATTGCTTTTACCTATCGTAAATCAATTGATGATCTTGATGACAGTGAAACAGCTGCAGAATATATTTTACGGAATGAACAACAAGAAGCTGTCAATCAAACATTAGCTTATTTTGATCGGCATGAATCAGGGGAGTTTTTATGGAATGCGAAACCACGATTTGGTAAAACTTTGACATCCTACGATTTAATTAAACGTATGGGTGCAAAAAGTGTACTAGTTTTGACTAACCGACCAGCTGTTGGTAATTCTTGGGTAGATGATTATGAAAAATTCTTAAAAAATGATGAATCAACTTATGATTATAAATTCGTTAGTGATAGTCCAGCTATTTCTCACCGCAAAATATTGACTCGAGAAGAATATGTGAATAATCTAGTCATACCTCATGATCATGAGTATCATATTAACTTTTTAAGTCTGCAAGACTTAAAAGGCGCTCAAATATTTGGTGGTGCACATAAAAAATTGGATTGGATAACAGATCTTCATTGGGATTTAGTAATAATCGATGAATCACATGAAGCCGTTGATACTAGAAAAACGCAATTTGCACTAGATAAAATAAAAAAAGACTATCTCTTGCATTTGTCTGGAACCCCTTTTAAACAATTAGCAGGTGATAATTTTAGTTCAGAGCAGATATTCAACTGGACATATATGGATGAACAAGAAGCGAAAGAAAATTGGGATGAAGAGAAAACTGGTGAGCATAATCCGTATGCTGAATTACCAGCTTTATCAATGTATACATACCAGATGTCAAATATGATTTTGGACAAAGTTCAGCAAGGTGCTGATATTGATGGCAAAACAAACGTTGATTATGCCTTTGATTTAAATGAATTTTTCTCTACTACTGATTCAGGTAGATTAGTCTATGAAGAGGACGTCTTAAAGTGGTTAGATTCACTCACATCTAATGAACGCTATCCATTTTCAACGGAAATTTTACGAAATGAATTAAAACATACCTTGTGGTTACTTAATCGTGTAGACAGCGCAAAAGCACTAGCTAGATTACTGAAACAACATGAAGTATTTAAAGAGTATGAAATTATTTCTGTCGCTGGAGATGGAAAATTAGATAAGTATAAAGGAGAAGAAATTGAAACCGATGTAGAAGATATTACAGGTCGAAATACAGCTCTAGAACGTGTTCAAAAAGCAATAAAAAATAATGAAAAAACTATTACATTAACTGTTGGTCAATTAACGACTGGAGTAACTGTTCCTGAGTGGTCGGCTGTATTAATGTTAAGTAATGTGCAATCACCAGCCTTATATATGCAAGCAGCATTTCGTGCCCAAAACCCTTATTCATGGAATGGTCAAGTTCGAAATAGAGATAGAGAATTAAAAACGATGCGCTTTAGAAAGCAAAATGCATATGTCTTTGACTTTTCACCTGAACGCACGTTAGATATTATAGATGAGTTTGCGAATAACTTAATTAGTGAGACAGCTGACGGCGGTGGTACTGAAGATGAACGAAAACAGAATATTAAGCGGTTATTAAACTTCTTCCCCGTAATTGGTGAGGACGAAGACGGTGTTATGGTCGAGTTGAGTCCGGACCAGGTACTAACATTACCTAAACGATTTAAATCACGTGAAGTTGTCAGACGAGGATTTATGAGTAATTTATTATTTAACAATATTTCTCGAATATTTGCCTCGAAACATGTTTTAGATATTGTAAATAAATTTGAGAAAACTGAAGAAGGTAAATTGTCTGGCAATAAAGATAAAGTAGACGAAGATGAATTTAATGAAGTAAAAGTAGATTCGGAAGGTAATGTTGATATTGATGAAGAATTAGTTGAGGAAAAACGAGGACGTTTCTTTGGAGATAAAGTTTATGCCGAAATAGTATTATCTGATGATGGAGAACCGGTTGGGAAAAAAATTACTGAAACAATTATGCAAGACTTAGAGCCGAATTTTGAAAAAGTTCGGGATGAATACAATATGACAAAAGCTGAAGAAAATCGAAAGGTAAGGGATACAAAGAAAAAGGTTGAACAGGCAGCAGAACATGTCGAAAAAGAACTTGTTTCCCGTAGAAGAGAAATTGATTATGAGTTAGAAAAATTAGAAGAAAAAGTAGAAACTAAAGAAGATAAGATAGCATTGGAAGAATTGAAATCTGATTATGACCAGCAGTTCGTTGAGGAAGCAAATGCACATATAGCAACTGCTTTAGATGATATTAAACGTGAGATGTCGGAAGAAGTAGTTCGAGACCAAGAAGTTAAAAAAGAAGAAAAGAAAAAGAAAACAGTTGAGGATGATATCCGTTCCAACCTTAGAGGTTTTGCTCGTGCTATTCCGAGTTTCATTATGGCGTATGGTGATGAGAATCTTCGCTTAGTGAGTTTTGATAAGTACGTTGATAAAGACGTATTTAAAGACGTCACTGGGGTTAGTCTAGAAGAATTTATCTTCTTACGTGATGGTGGCTATTATATTGATGAAAATGGTGAAGAACAAAAATTTGATGGTGGCTTGTTTAATGAAGTTGTCTTTGATGAATCTATTCGTGAGTTTTTAAGATTACGTTCTGAATTAGCAAATTACTTTGAAGATACGGAAGAAAATATTTATGACTATATTCCACCTCAAAACACCAATCAGATTTATACGCCTAAATGGGTTGTTCAAAAGATGGTTCAACAGTTAGAAGATGAAAGTCCTGGTATTTACGATGATTCCTCTAAGACCTTTATTGATTTGTATATGAAGTCAGGTTTATACATTACTGAAGTAGTTAAAAGATTATATAATAGCGAAGTAATCAAAGATGAATATCCTAACGATTACGAACGTTTGAAACATATACTTGAAAATCAAGTATATGGCTTAGCTCCTACAGAAATTATCTATAGAATTGCCACAAGTTTTATATTTAGTGAACTCACTGAAGGAATTAGTCAAAAGAATTTTGTGCATTTAGATGCTTATCCTTATGCAAATGCAGGAACATTAGAGAAAAAATTAGACGATGTTTTTAAGTAATTGAGTCACTTGAATAGATGAGTATATTGATCTATTTAATTATAGGAGAATTTAATGATACATTACATGAAAAAAGATTGTGATATAATCCTTCTGGAAAATTTGAAAATTAGATATTAATTAATTTGGCAAATAACTTGATGAAGCAACAGGAAATTCTAATGAGTAAACGACTGGGCTTCAGGGCTATGAAATTTTATAGAGTTATTTATATATATTATAATCATTAATATTAAAAATCCACGACTCCATGGTAATAAAGTGTCTCATTCAGGTAACGCTTATACTCAGAGTGAGACTATTATTTTTTGGCAGAAAACTACAGCTATAAAGTATGGAGATTTAATCAATATTTATCAAAAAAATATTTCCAGTAATGTGTTGCACTATAAAATCTAGTGTATTCTAATTTGAAATATAACAACACATAGGTATGTATTATATTTCAAAATTGAAAACAGCAATTAGATATTATGCATAACCTATAGTAAAATAGCCTATTAAGAGTCTAATTATATAGCTTAGTATCAAGTTATCAAGTAATTATTATTAGGTAAAAAAAGGGTCAGTTTTTTTAATTTCTATGAATTTCCATAACTATTTATAGGAAAAAGACTAATATTAAAGGGAGAAATATCCCTTTATAAAATTAAAAAGGAAGGTTTTTATGAATTCTGGGAAACTAATTAGATTATTTCTTGTAGAAGGAGATCCAGATGGAATTGTCACAGCAGAAATTCAAAATATGACGATTTATGCTACTTCGTTTCCACGCACAAAAATTAATGTTTTTAAAAAGCGAGAGGAAGCGAAAAAAGCGGGTACGTACATTTTAATAGGAGATAATATAGAAAATCCATTAAAGCCGATTGTATACGTTGGCGAGGGAGCGCCGGTGTTTGAGCGCATTAAAAAACATAATGAGTCAAGTATGAAAAAAGAGTTTTGGGATAGAGCAATTGTATTTTCATCAAAAGATGATTATTTAACTAAAACTCAGATCCAGTATTTAGAGGCAAAGTTAGTTAAAGAGATTAAGAAAATTCAAAGTACAATAATAGAAAATATACAGAATCCTAAAGAACCTATTCTATCAGAGGTTGACCACGCTGAAATGGAAGAGTTTTATCAAGCTTTATCATTATTATTGAAGACCTTTGGATATGACTTTTTAGAAGAAAAATCGGTCAATCTAGATAATACTTCTGATAAAGAAACTGAAAAAAGTGACGAAGGGTTCATGGAAGGAGTAGTGTTCAAATTTGAAATTAAGGATGCCGTTTCTTACATGAAGATTATAGATAACGATTATGTAGTACTAGAAGGTTCCACAATTGTTAAAGAGGGAAGACAAAACATTCCACCGGGAGTTTTGGAAGCTAGACAGACACTGATAAATAAAGGTTATCTAGTAAAAGATCAAAATAATAAATTATATAAATTGACTGAAAATTATGCGTTTCAAAGTCCTAGCTATGCGTCAGGATTTGTAGCAGGAGGAAATGATAACGGCTGGACTTCATGGAAATATAATGGGAAAACAATGTCAGAACTGGAAGATAATAATAACTTGTAGATTGGTGATTTTGCTATCAAATAAAATACCAATTTAGTGAGAAGCCATGTAATCAAATAGAGCACTTATAATTACCAAATACTTAATAAGAAAATATAGGGAGAGTCATAATGGCATTATTAAAAGATGAGTTAACAATAATATCGATAGGAGATTTACTTAGTATAGATTTAACATTGCCATCCTATCAGAGGCCCTACAGATGGAAAATTTCCTCTGCAAATACTTTGTTTATTGATACGTTTGAAGCTTACAAAAATAGTGTGGAAGAATATCGCTTAGGAACCGTTATTTTACATAAAAATTCGTCAGGTACTTACAATATTGTAGACGGCCAGCAAAGAATCACAACACTTTCTATTCTATTATATTCTCTAGGTGATAAAAAACAAAAAATGCTTGAAGAAACTTATAGTCAACTATCAAATGATGCAATTGTTAATAATTTCCGAATCTTATCTAGAAGAATCAATGAATTAAATGATGATGAACAGAATAAATATAAAAACTATCTATTGGAACAATGCACCATGGTTCAAATTGTAACAGATAGTGAACAAGAAGCATTCCAATTTTTTGATTCTCAAAATACTCGTGGAAAAGAATTAGCTCCTCATGATTTATTGAAATCCTATCATTTGCGAGAAATGGATAAGGAATCCGAGGATTTAAAAGTTCAGATTATAAACCAATGGGAAAACATAAATGCCAATATACTAAAAGATTTATTCAGTATATATCTCTATCCGTTAACACAATGGTATATGTTGAGAGATGGATTAAATTATTCATCCACTAAAATTGATTCATTTAAGGGGATCAAAGGAAATAATATTTATAATTTTTCTCTCTATCACAAGGCGAGCAATTTATACGTGGAACAGTTTAATAAAAGTGGAAACAGTGAACTTCTGGCTTCTAATCATTTAAATCAATTTCAACTAACTTACCCTTTAATTGCCGGGAAAAGATTTTTTAATTATTCCCTCCATTATAAAAATCTCTTGGAAAAGGTTCAAAATTTAATTAGTAACTTTCACAGTAATGAGGGGGAGGCGATTCCAGACAGACGTTCTGGAGATATATATATAAAGCAATTGTATGAATCCGTTGCATTATTTTTTGCTGATCGGTTTGGTATAGAAAATTTGACAAAGTCTGTGCTTCAGCAGCTATATACATGGAGTTATTCATTAAGACTGAGTATGTATGCAGTCTACCCTCAAACAATTAATAAATATGCAAATGGTCTACATGAACGAGTAAATGAAGGACTAGCAATGTTCTCAGTTATTAGTCAGATGAGTGATCCAGAGGAGTTAAAGTTAATCATACTTGAACAACCAGAAATTAGAGAAAACAATGATGAAAGATATAAAGAATCCTATAAATTATTATGTGAATGGAATGGGTGGTATAAATAATGACTAATAATCCATTGCAACTACCGGTTTCTAAAGTTTTCGAACATAACTATCAGGTCCCAATCTATCAACGTAACTACGCATGGACTGAAGTCGAAATCATCCAGTTAATTGAAGATATTGATAGTTCAATTGAGAAAGCGGGTGAAAGTTATTTTTTAGGTAATTTAATTGTTAATCAATTTGATAATAATGCTTACGAAGTAATAGATGGTCAACAACGTCTAACAACATTGTATCTCTTAGGAAAATATTTAAATTTATCTATTCCACCTAGGGCATTACACTTTGAAGCTCGAGAGAAATCAAATCGAACCTTAGAATATATAAGAGATGAAAAGAAGTCTGAATTAGTAGAAGAATTACTAACAGCTGAAATTTTAAATGGATATCAAATTATTAATAATTATTTTGATACGAAAAAAGTTAATATAGAGAAGTTTATTAGAAAATTAAATCGAGTATTTATAGTAAGAGTACAAGTTCCGTCGAATATCGATCTTAATCATTATTTTGAAATAATGAATACTCGTGGTGAACAGCTTGAACTTCATGAAATTGCTAAATCGAAGCTATTAGAAGTTTTAGAAACAGACAAAGAAAGAGATATTGCAGCTCTTATTTGGGAAAAATGTTCAGATATGAATTCTTATGTCCAAATGAATTTTGATAAAACTATTCGAGATAAAATATTTACTACAGATTGGTCTGCTTTAAAACAATCGATTAAGAATTTTAAATCTCTTGAAGATACTATATCAATAGAGAAAGAAATATTAGATACAATTTCACTAGGTGATATTTTAAATAAGAATAACCTATTACAAGAAGATCAGAATCAAGAGGAAGAAGATGAAAATAGGCGATTTGAATCTACTATTACTTTTCCTAACTTTTTATTGCAAGTGAATGCTGTTATAAGTAATTTAGGAGAAGAAGATTCAACTCTTGATGACAAAAACTTTCTTAAAAATTTGTCATGGAACTGGAAATCATCAGATAATGCAAAAAACTTTTTATTTCATTTATTGAAATTACGTGTTCTTTTCGATAAATTAATTTTGAAACGGGAATTTGCAAGAGATTATAAAGAAACGGGTAGATGGTCATTACAACGGTTAGAAAAATATACTGATCAACACGGTGCTAAACCTAAATATGTAGGCACATTAGGGGAGAATGGGAATGACAATCAACAATTAAGAACTTTACAATCAAGTTTACGTATAACCTATACTTCACCTAAGACAATGCACTGGATTACAATTGCACTATCTAATTTATTAATAAATGAAAAAACTAATCTTATACAAATTTTAGAAGAATATTCAATGAAGAAAGTTGATGAATCTGATTATAAATTTAGTTCTGGATTTGGATTTGAGCGAATTGTATTTAGTTATCTTGACTACTTGATTTATAGAGATGGCTACTCATATGAGGGAAAAAACATTGTAACTCCGATGCAGGATAACTGGCAATTTCAGTTTAGAAATTCTATCGAACACTATCACCCACAAAATCCCATAGAGGGTGAAGAGTGGGATATAGAGAATCTGGATGATTTTGGTAACTTAGCATTAATTACCGTTTCTGGAAATTCTCGGTTTTCTAACTTACCACCAAGTGGAAAAATTAGTTCATACCCAAGCATCATTAATCAGAGCATGAAATTGAAAATAATGGAATACATGACAAAAATTGATAATGGGATGTGGACAGAAGAAAAAATGAAAACTCACAGAGATGAAATGTTCAGAGTTTTAATGAATGAATAAATCCTCTTACAAGCCATTATGTTAGTAGCCTCATCCGGATACTGATTAAATTACCAAGGTGAGGCTCTTATTATCAATATAGGATATATATTGTCTCTTCTTCTTACAGATAATTTTTCAATAGAATTATGAACTGTTAATATTAGTTTTTACTTGTGTTGAATTGCAATAATTATTGCGACAATTTTTTATTTACTCAATTAATAAGAGTTCGTGTAAAAATACTTCCAAAGGTGTTTGGTAATCTAAGCATTTCCTAGGTCGATTATTCATTAACCACAAAGCTTGGTTGAGTTCTTGGGAAATTACTCTAGCGAGGTCTGTTTTCTTAGGAAAAAACTCACGCAGTAAACCGTTAGAGTTCTCATTGGTTCCTCTTTGCCAGGCACTATAAGCATCGGCAAAATAAAAATCAATCCCTGCTGCTTCGACCTCAGGATAACAAGCAAATTCTTTTCCTCGATCTGAGGTAAAGGACTTTAAAGCTTCCTTAGGTAAGTTTTCTCTCAAATCTTCAATCGCAGTTTGCATAGCAACTTTAGAGCGATTTGGCATGGGTAAAGCAATATATAGACGGCTTTTTCGTTCTGCAAAGCTCGCAAAACAACCTTTACTCTTACCTCGAGAAGAAACAACTGTGTCGAGTTCCCAATGCCCGAACTCTTTTCGATTCTTCACAGATTTGGGGCGTTTTGAGATGGGAGTGCCGATATTAAACTTTCCTCGCGTTTCTTGAGGCTCTCGACTTTTCCCTTTGTGTCTTAAGACCGTTAGGGGTACCTTTAAGATATCTTGGTAAATCCAGTTATAGATGGATTTAAAGGAAAGTTTTCCCTGATAGTCTCGTCCAACAATTTGTTCAGGTGACCATGTACGTTCTACTTTATCTTGAATGTCTTTAAGTAGCTCGACCGTGCACTTAGGATTTCTACCCTTAAAACGTGCACGTTGATTGGCACCTTCATGGGTATCCTGAGCTTGGTATTGATCTGAAGGGCATCGTTTAAGTTCTCTATAAATCGTTGACCGATGGCGCCCGATTAATTGGGCAATGCGATTAATTTTATAACCTTCTTGATAGAGTATTTCTATTTTTGAACGTTCCTCTATGGTAAGATGTGTGTAGCTCATAACAGACCTCCGTGTTTATGTTTTTGTCATTACTAACATTTTACACGAACCTGTTATGGGTTTCTTTATTTGTCGCACTTAATTTTACAATTCATCTTGTATAATTAAAGGGATGTGTAAGCGTTTTAATTTTTGTTTTCTATGAAATAATATAAGAGGAGTTTTAATAATGAATCCAATTTTACTTACATTTATTATTTTTCTAATTGTTCTAGTTTTTTGGATTATATTACAAAAAAATGGAACTCAAACGTTCTTTTGAATTATTGAAAAAGATACTTTAAGTGGTAAATACTTTCCCTGTAATAAGCATTTATTTTATAATAGTTACATATAACGCAAGCAATAGTAAGAAACTGAAAATAACAAGAAATCAGGTAAAACACTGTTAAATTAGTGTTTTACCTGCATTTTTAGAAACTTTTCATAATTTAGGTAAGATAACATCTAACAATTGATTTATTCAACAATCATTAGTTATCTTATTTCAACCAATTCCATACGAATATAAGCGTAATTGAAGTGATTAATCGGACAATCAGATGTATCCAGTGAAAAGAGTTTGTTGTCACTCCCATGAATACTGCAAAAATGATAAGAGCAATCAATCCAAAATACAATAGCCATTCTGGATCAGTTTTTACCGCAAATATCATTAAGCAAAGACTTAACAAAATATAGATTGGATGCGACCAATTGAATTGTTCAACCTTAACTTCTTCCCCAACAGCAATTACAGTAAGTAAACCATACAAAAAAATAAATATTCTAAATAAAATCATGAAATTCTCCTTTACTATTTGATATACTTATCTTAAAAGATGGAGTAAGGTCTATGTCAAGAGAAAGGTAATCAAAATGAAAACAAAAGATATTACTAAGTTATCTGGTTTATCGAAAGATACAATTAGGTTTTATGAAAAATTAGGACTTGTGAAACCTAATAGGGAAAGTTATGCCAGAGAATATGCAGATGATGATTTAGAAAGAATAGAACAAATTAAACAATTAAAAGGTTTAGACTTTACGCTTTCTGAAATAAAGTTGCTTGTTGATATTGATGAAAAATATCAATCAATTGATGAAATCTACTCAATGACACATGATGATTATCAAGAAATCATCCAACTATTAGATGATAAAGTAAACTACTTAGAAGAAAAATCTAAGATGATTGAAGATGGATTGGCTAGGCTAAAAGTTATGCAAGAAAAAATTAAAAGCATAAATAATGACAGATGAACTAATATTTAGTAAAGGATTATTAATTTTATAACACAGCTTTAATTATGGCCATAATAAAAATCTTTCAAAACTCAACTATGTAAATAGTAGTTGAGTTTTGAAAGGTTTAAATATACTCTTTTGAGATTGTTATTGAACAATTATTGTTTCAATAGTTTAGTATGGAGATGAGGGGGCTCATCTCCACCTTAACTTTTCCGATAATACTGAAAATAAATATTTTTTACACAAGATTTTAGAAAGAGTAAAACACTTCAGAGTCTTGTGTTTTTTATACCTCAAGAAACAAAAAAGAGATGCAATTTTTTTGCATCTCTTTTAGTCATATAATTAATTAAACACTCCAAAGATATCTCGCATGAAGTTAGTAATCGCATTGTCACGGTTGTTTTCAATTGGGGTACTATCTTCTGTCGCTGAATCTTCTTGGGCTGCTTCTTCCACTAATTTCTCAGCAGGCTCTTGTGCTTTGAGGTTAGTAGGAAGATCAAGGTCGATCACCTCTGGATGATCTAATAAGCCGTCTAACAGGATTTCGATCTCCCAATAGGAGCTCATACCTTCACCAAAAGTTCCCATCGCTACCGCAATAAAGTCACGGTCTGCTTGATTACCTGTTGCCACAAAGTTCAATCCAGCAGCATCAGTGAAACCAGACTTCAAGCCAGTAATACCAGAACGACCATAAGTGCCACCTTCAAGTAATTGGTTTGGATTGAATAAAATTTGTTCCTCGTCTGTACCTTCCATATAGGTATATTCGCGGGTTGTTGTAATATCTAAGATTTGTGGATATTCTTCAATCGTATGTTGGGCAACTAAGGCCATATCTGCTGCGGACATCGTATTCTCGCTCATCTCATTCGAGCCAGGCATCCACCATGATTCTGGCACTTCGATGTTTGGAGCACCTGAAGTTGAGTACATCTGAGCATTCGTGATTCCCCACTCGGTAAGTTGATCTTGCATTGCTTGTACAGCGGCTTGTTCGCTACCGTAGATCTCCCACATCAAAGCAGAAGTCGCATCATTGGCAGATTGTAACATGACGGCATACATTAAATCCTCAACGGGGTAAGTAATCCCTTCTACCAACCAGACGTTTGATAATTCTACATTAGATGAGATATCTTCCACTATTTCTGTTGGAATCTCGATCTCTTGGTCAAGTTTCAAAGTACCTTCATCTAAAGCCTGATAAATTAAGTACATTGATAATACTTTCGTCATTGAAGCAATAGGGTAAGGAACATTCCCTTCACGATTGGCAAGAATTTTGTTTGTTGCCTGATCAATCACGACATACGAACGAGCGTCCATATTACTATCGTACCATTCTTGCAATTCACTAGGGTAATCTTCTGGCATTTCAACTGGTTCTGAAGGTTCTAACAATACATTGTCAGAGTTAAAGATAGGTGTTTTACTTACAGCTTGGGCTGTAGTTGGATATAGATTGGCATAACACATGCTTGTTAAAGAAAGCACGGTAAGCCACTTTATTGTTCGTTTATTGAACAAAGTGATGACCTCCTCAAATTTAATACCAATTAATTATAGCGAACTATTTACGCATTTCAAATAGCCTTGGAATATTTTTACTTTATTACATATCTTTTCACACAAAATTCAAACTTTGTTTATGCATTTTCTTGAATTTGTATTATTAAAAAGTAATAAAGTAGACTATAATGTAAATAATCACATTGAGGGGGATGAGAAATGAAATCGGCTTGGAAAAAATATATTCGGCCAAATTTGTTTTATATTGTTTCTATTGCCATATTACTACCTATTTATCTTCACGCTGTTGTACTATTGCTTGCGATTACCTACTTAATATGGCAGAAACGTAGCTTAACAATGCGAACGTTTATTAAAAACAAATGGTTGAGCATATTTATACTTTATGTTCTAATCGTTTCATTAATTAATCGAAACTACATCGGTGTTTTAATCACCTTAGTCTTTTTCTTATTTGTGATTTACTTTAGTAGTTACTTGAAGTGGGTCACAGTAGAAAGATACCTGAAGACGTTGAATATATTCGTACTAGGAAGTATTCCTGTCGCTATCTATGCACTCCTTGTCTATGTCTCTTATGTATTCCGTGAAGGTTACACTTTACTCTATGTATTCCAATATGCGAATGTTCAGACGAGGGCAGAATCGACCTTCTTTAATCCGAATTATTACGGCTTATATTGTATCTTTGCGATTAATATTGGTATGTATCTACTATTAAAGAGTGATTATGCTAAGAGATTTAAAGCCTACTATTATCTTTCATTTGTCCTGAATATCATGAGTATCTTACTAACGGCTTCGCGGATGGTGCTCCCTACAGTCGCGGTGGCGATTGTCTGGTTTGTCTTTTGGACGAAGCGGTCATATGTATGGTATATGTTGGGACTGGCAGCAGTTGGAGGGATTGCTTTATTCGTCAATCCAGACTTAATCCCTAGGTTTAGCTCGATTGCTTACGCTTTTCAGGATCGGTTTGCGCTATGGGATGTAGGTTGGCAGATTTTTATGAGTAATCCGCTGTTTGGTCGTGGGGCCATGAGTTATATGAATTTATATTACTTATATACTGACAAAGCAGATATGCATGCACATCAGTTAGGGATTAATACCTTAGCTGATTACGGTGTTATTGGGGTCATTATCTTAGGCTTTATGATGAAAGATTACTTAAAGTCTATAGTCAGATTAGCGAAGCAGATAGAGTACCGTAAGGAATTTGCTTTAATTTCAACGATGCTCGTGACTGTGATCGTCCATGGAATAATGGATGTATCAATCCTTTGGACACAAACGGGGTACATTTTCCTAGCAGTTATCTTGCCAATACAACAATTAACAGAAAAAACAAAATAAATTTAAAAAAACATTGCACTTCGATAATCTATGTGGTACTATGTGTTAGTTGAGAAAACAAGTAGAAACGAGCCGTTTCTCGCCAAAGTGAATTTGGCAAATACATAGTCTGCCACTAGGAGTGGTGTGTCTATATTTAACGGCGAGTTTATATTTATTTTATAAACTTGCTTTTTTTATTGTTACTTGTTTCTCAAAATACATGGAGGTGGAGATCATAAAAGAATTACCTATCAATGATGGCATTCGTGCACGTGAGGTACGTGTTATTGGAGATCAAGGCGAACAGATTGGCGTTAAGTCTCTTCAGGATGCTCTTACTATTGCCGAGTCGTTTGAATTAGATTTAGTGCTTGTGTCTCCTAACGCAAAACCCCCTGTCGCTCGAATCATGGATTACGGTAAATATCGTTATGAGCAACAGAAGAAAGAGAAAGAGCAACGTAAGAATCAAAAAACTGTCAGCTTAAAAGAAATTCGTTTAAGCCCAGGGATTGAAGACCATGACTACCAAACAAAATTACGTCAAGCAATTAAATTCCTTGAAAAAGGAGACAAAGTTAAAGTTTCAATTCGTTTCCGCGGCCGTGCAATTACACATAAAGACTTAGGACGCGACGTTATCATGGATTTCCTTGATGACGCGAATGCAGTTTCAACTGTTGAAACAAAACCTAAAATGGATGGGCGTAGCATGTTCGCAATTCTTGCTCCAATAAGTAGCGAAGAATAGAACATTATTATTTAAAACATAGGAGGATTTATCATGCCAAAACAAAAAACACATCGTGGATTAGCAAAGCGTGTTAAAAAGACAGGTTCAGGGAAATTAAAACGCTCTAGAGCCTTTACTTCTCACCGTTTCCACGGTAAAACTAAGAAACAACGTCGTCAATTACGTAAAGCAGCGTTAGTATCTAGTTCAGATTTCAAACGCATCAAACAACAAATTTCACAACTATAATATCAACGAACTAAAAGGAGGAATTCACAATGGCACGTGTTAAAGGTGGATACGTTACTCGTCAACGTCGTAAACGTACAATTAAATTAGCAAAAGGTTATTACGGAGCAAAAAGTATTTCATTCAAGATGGCTAAACAACAAGTCATGAAATCTCATACTTACGCTTACCGTGACCGTCGTCAGAAAAAACGCAACTTCCGTCGTTTATGGATTACGCGTATTAACGCAGCAGCTCGTATGAACGGAATGAGCTATAGTGTATTAATGAACGGTCTTAAAAAAGCAGGTATCGAAATGAACCGTAAAATGTTAGCTGACTTAGCAGTTAACGATGAAGCAGCTTTCTCAGCTTTAGTAGAGCAAGCAAAAGCAGCTTTAGCTTAATCTAAGATTTGAGTCTCAGTAATGAGACTCCTTTTTTATTGTTAAAATTACCAAAAAGATGAAATTTTACATCTGTATTTGTTGCCATAGTAAATACGGATGGCTATGATAGAACTTAGACAAAGGAGGAATCATATGAATTATATTTGGCGTTATATTAAGAATTATCCCGGACTGCTTGCATTAGATGTGTTCGGAAGCCTTTTTTTTGTATTAGTAAACTTAGGCTTACCTACAGTGCTATCAATTATGATTGACCAAGCAATTATTCCAGGGGATCAAAGTTTATTAATTACCCTAGCTATGGTGATGTTAGGGGTTATTATATTGGGTGCACTTGGACGTATCTTACTATCCTATGCCTCAAGTAAATTAACCAATATCATGATCCGAGATATGCGTAATGACATCTTCGATTATACGCAAAAGTTCTCACATGAAGAATTTGAAAAGATTGGTGTTCCATCTTTAGTAACGCGAGTAACAAACGATGCGTTCGTGTTAATGCAGTTCGCTGAGATGTCACTGCGTTTAGGTGTGAATACACCGTTAATGTTCTTCGGAAGTATTGTGATGATCATTATAACCAGTCCGTCATTGGCTTGGATTGTAGCTGCGTCAATGCCGTTTCTGTTAGTTGCGATTTATGTCATTGCTAAGAAATCTAGACCGTTATCTGAAGCGCAACAAACGTCTCTAGATACAATTAACCAATATGCGAGAGAGAATTTAACAGGACTACGTGTGATTCGTTCTTTTGCTCGTGAGGAGTATCAAGAAGATCGTTTCAATAAAGAAAGTCGTCATTATTCAAATATCGCCACGCGTTTATTCAAATTAATGGCAGCAGCAAACCCAATCTTCATGCATATCCTCGTTTGGATGATTGTGCTTATTATGGGACTATCGCTACAACCTTTAGCAGTTGGAGAATTACAAGTAGGTAACTTGGTTGCTTTTGTGGAATATGCCTTTCACGCTTTATTTTCAGTGATGATGTTCTCACAATTATTCATTATGTATCCAAGAATGAACGTTTCTTCGAATCGTTTACAGGAAATAATGAATACCGAGATTTCTATATCTGTGAATGAAGACGGTATAACTCAAACTGAAACACATGGTTACGTAACTTTTGATAATGTGACATTCGCTTATCCAGGAGAAACTGAGAATCCAGTCCTTCATAATATTAGTTTTGAAGCGAAACCTGGAGAAATGGTTGCCTTTATCGGAAGTACCGGAAGTGGTAAGTCGACTTTAGTTCAACTTATTCCGCGTTTCTTCGATGTTACTTTAGGACGTATCATCATCGATGGTGTGGATGTACGTGATTATAACTTAAAAGCTTTACGTCAAAAGATTGGTTTCATTCCTCAGAAAGCATTGTTATTCACTGGAACGATTGGAGAAAACTTACGTTACGGGAAATACAATGCAACGGAAAACGAATTAGAACGTGCCAGTGATGTGGCGCAAGCAAGTGACTTTATCCATAAGACTCAAGAACGTTACCACTCATTCTTAGCTGAAGGTGGAACAAACTTATCCGGTGGACAAAAGCAACGACTATCGATTGCGCGTGCAGTTGTGAAACAGCCCGATGTATATATCTTTGATGATAGTTTCTCTGCACTGGATTATAAGACCGATGCGGAATTACGTCGTCGCTTGAAAGAAGTGACAACAAATTCAACGGTATTAGTCGTTGCTCAACGTGTGAGCTCAATTATGAACGCTGATCAAATCATCGTTTTAAACGAAGGTGAGATTGTCGGACGCGGAACGCATGAAGAATTAATGGTTGAGAATGAGATTTACCGTGATATTGCAAATTCACAAATGAAAAATCCAACCATAGAAGAGTAAAGGAGTGAGCTAGATGAAAGAAATAAAAACATTTGGAAACTTATGGAAATACTTAAAAACATATAATAAACAACTAATCTTAGCCCTCGTACTCTTAATCATTAACGTTTTAATGACAGTGGTTGAGCCGTTCGTATTAGGATTAGCTATTACCGAAATTACTCAAAACGTCGTGGATATCGCCCGTGGAGCTGAAGGAGCGGCAATCAATTATGAATATATTATTACCATTCTAATTGTTTATGTCATTCGTGGATTTATTGTTCAAGGGACAAATTATGGATCGAACGTCTACATTACAATTGCGGTTCAGAACATGACCCGTGATTTACGTGATGATATCATTCGTAAGATTCACCGTCTCCCCGTGGCTTATTTTGACCGTAACCAATTTGGAGATATCTTAGGACGTATTACTAGTGACGTTGAGACAGTTTCCAACTCACTGCAACAAGGAATAATTCAAGTAACAACGGCATTCTTTTCGATTATCTTTGTCACGATCATGATGCTGACTTTGAATTGGCAATTAGCGCTCATTGTCTTTATTAGTATGCCGATATCTTACTTTGTTGCTCAAAGTGTAGTGAAGATTTCTCAACAACACTTCAAGAAACAAGCGGATGTCTTAGGTAGAATGAACGGTTTCGTTCAAGAGAACTTTACTGGGTTTAATATTATTCGTTTATATGGGCGTGAAGATAGTTCTGTAGAGGAGTTCCGTACGATTACGGGAGAGTTAGCAGATATCGGCTTTAAAGCAAGCTTCTTATCAAGTTTAATGATGCCCTTAGTATCCGTCGTATCTCACTTAGCTTACTTAGTTGTTGCGGTGCTCGGTGGTATGTTCACGATTGCAGGACGCCTAACAGTTGGTAACTTACAAGCCTTTACTCAATATGTATGGCAAATTAACCAACCGATTCAAATGGTGACTCAAATTACGGGGTTATTACAAGCGGCTGTTGCTGCAACGCAACGTATTTGGGAAGTATTAGACCAAGAAGAAGAATTGAACGAAGTAACGGAAGAAATACCTTCACCTGTTACAGGGCAAGTGACTTTCGATGATGTTTCTTTCCAATACACTCCAACAAAACCATTAATTAGAGATTTCTCTGTAAAGGTTAAACCGGGTGAAACGATTGCGATTGTTGGTCCAACAGGTGCAGGTAAGACAACGATGATTAACTTACTGATGCGCTTTTATGATGTGGATAAAGGGTCGATTCGATTGGACGGCGTAGACAACCGAGCCGTTTCAAGACAAAAATATCGCGAGCAATTCGGGATGGTATTACAAGATGCTTGGTTGTTCGAAGGAACGATTAAAGAAAATTTACGTTTCGGTAATTTAGATGCGACAGACGAGCAAATTGTTGAAGCTGCCAAAGCGGCTAACGTGGATCATTTTATCCGTACGTTACCAGGTGGTTATGAGAATCGTATGAACCAAGAGTCGAGTAACATTTCTCTCGGTCAAAAACAATTACTAACGATTGCACGTGCTTTATTATCTGATCCTAAAATCTTGATTCTAGACGAGGCGACAAGTTCGGTGGATACTCGACTAGAGCAGTTGATTCAAAAAGCGATGGAACGCTTGATGGAAGGGCGTACGAGTTTCGTTATTGCCCACCGCCTTTCAACCATCCAAGATGCCGATCGTATCTTAGTGATGAAAGATGGCCAAATCATTGAACATGGTAACCATGAGCAATTATTAAAACAAAAAGGCTTCTACTATGACTTATATCAAAGCCAATTTAATACTTAATATATAAAGATTGAATGTAACCTTTCATTTAATGCTAATTTCGATTACAATATTAGCAATAGTTAATGGAAAGTGACATTGAATACAATAAACCCACAGTCACTCATCAGAGCAATCTGAGTGACTGTGGATTTTTATTTTTGGGGGAATTTGGATGCGTATAGGATATCAAGGTGTTGCCGGTTCTTATAGTGAGGCAACGTTACAAGATTATATAAAGACATTGACTGATACAACGACAAAGGCGATACCAGTACCTTACGGAGATTTTAAAGCGGTTGTGAATGATTTATTAGATGACAAGTTGGATTTAATTGTCGTCCCAGTTGAGAACTCAACGACCGGCATCATTGCTCGTGTCACAGATTTACTGCGTTATAAGCCTGTCATGGCGATTGCAGAGGCTTACCAACCTGTTCGACATACTTTATGGGGAGTGGAAGGAAGTCGCTTAGAAGACATTCAGATGGTATATTCACATCCTGAAGCCTTGTCGCAATGTCAGGTGTTCTTTAATTCGTATCCACTGATTGAAAGCAAGGTATATGAAGACACTGCCAAAGCTGCGTCATATATTCAATCATTAAATCGACGAGATATTGCTGCAATTGCGAGTCCTCGAGCAGGGGAGTTACATCATTTAGTTCCATTAATGGAGAATGTGCAAGACGAATCAACAAACACGACCCGTTTCTATGTGGTTGAAAAGATTCAAGAAAGAGAATATACCGGGACTTGCTTAAGTCTATATGTTGAGACTCGTCACGAATCGGGTGCTTTATCTAAGTTGCTTCAAGTATTTGATATTTTTAATTGCAACTTACAAAACTTAAGCGCCAGACCGATTGAGAATCAGCCATTTACTTATGGATTCTTTATAGAAGTGTCGATTAAAGAGATGAGTTCACCCGTGAACATATTGATTCAGACTTTATATCAAGTATCAGAATACCTTCAAATCATGGGGCAATATGATCAAGTGTCAAAAAGTATTTATTTAGACGTTTAGGAAGGGGATAAAAATGCAAAAGATTGCAATTGTTGGTTTAGGTGTCATCGGAGGTTCCTTTGCGAAAGCATTTAAGGCTTCGGACAGTTCGAATTATTATGTGATGGGAATTGATAGAAACCAAGCGACACTCGACAAAGCCCTGGAAGCCGGTGTGATTGCAGAAGGTGAAGTTGAGAATGAAACGATTCTACAACGTGCTGATATCGTCATTATTGCCCTATACCCTGAGAATATTAAAGAGTTTATTCTACATAACTCAGACGCTTTCAAAGAGGGTACCATCCTGACAGAAACGACAGGGATTAAACAATATGTGATTGACAGTATCGTGCCAATTCTACCTAAACAAGTCGACTTTATCTTTGGACACCCGATGGCAGGGCGGGAATCACAAGGCTTTGAATACTCAGACCATACAGCCTTTATAGGAGCGAATTATATATTAACACCACTCGCTTCGAATAAGTCAGAGAATATGGATATATTTAAAGCCCTTCTTAAGAAAATTGGCTTCCAAAGATTAACTCAAGTAACGCCCATTGTTCATGATGAATTAATCGCTTATACGAGTCAATTATGCCATTGTATTGCAGCGGCCTTAATTAATAGTGATCAACCTGAACGTAATACGGTGCAATTCATCGGTGACAGTTACCGAGATTTAACTCGAATTGCGAAACTAAATGAGAATCTGTGGTCAGAATTGATGTTAAATAATAAGGATGTGCTTGTTCAAGTTATTAGCGAATTTGAAGCAGAAATGACAAAAATTAAAGAATCGCTCTTAACGGATAATAAACGTGAATTAGAAGAAACCTTTATTGAGGCCACTCGCCGCCGTGTAGATTTGGAAAAGAATGACTTAATGATTTAATTTCAATTTAAAGTATTAAATTCCTTGCAATTAGAATTTAAGTGAGTTATATTATAACCACATTAAAAATAAATGATAAAAGAGGTTATCTTATGTTTACCCATTTCAACAATATTATTATTGTCATTCAAAGACCGGACTTGTTAAATTGATTTTATAATCAGTTTAAAAAGTCCTATTCGTCTTGAATGAATGGGAACAGATAATAAACCCCCATTCTAGTAATCTAGAGTGGGGGTTTTTATTATGTGCGCCCGGCATGGGCGATAACTTGGTGGTGAAAGTCCACTACAGACTTGGCAGTAGGAACTGTTAGCTAAAGGCAAGGGTGTCCACCGTGAGGTGGAATCTGAAGGAAGCCGGAGGCAAACAC
>NZ_JBGQQX010000024.1:0-33099 GCF_045528525.1 Ruoffia sp. FAM 26255
ACGAAAATTGGGAAAATAACGCTCGGACATTCTTACAAGTGTAATGTGCATGATGACCAGATGATATAACTACATTGAGACTTTTACACAAGATTATGGACTTGACAGTCGAGTCGGATCACGACGCTACGGAAATTTAGTTGCGGGGCGTCGTGTGGTGGCACGACACTCCGTATTTTCATTTGCGGTACGTCGAGTCGGATCACGACGCTATGGAAATTTAGTTGCGGGGCGTCGTGTGGTGACACGACACTCCGTATTTTCATTTGCGGTACGTCGAGTCGGATCACGACGCCCCGCATTTTCAAGAAAGCTCACTGAAAACTCAAAAAACCTCCCAACCTACTTCATCACTGAGATAAAGTAAGCCGGGAGGCCATTTTATATTAAATTATCTTACTTCTTAAGCTTCAGCTTACATCATGCCTGGCATTCCGCCACCCATGCCGCCTCCGCCCATTCCCATGTCTGGTGTTTCTGATGGGATGTCTGCAACAACTGCTTCGGTTGTTAATAGTAATGCGGCAACTGAGGCTGCATTTTGTAGGGCTGTACGTGTTACTTTAGTTGGGTCTACGATACCAGCGTCGATCATGTTTTCGAATTGACCTGTGGCTGCGTTGTAGCCGATACCTTTGTCTGACGTACGGATTTGTGACACAACGACTGAACCTTCTGCGCCGGCATTTTCAGCGATTTGGCGAATTGGTTCTTCAAGTGCGCGAGCAACGATTGAGATTCCTGTTGCTTCGTCGCCTTCTGCTTCAAGTGCGTTCACTGCGTCTTGAACGTTCACAAGTGCAGTTCCCCCACCTGCTACGATACCTTCAGCAACTGCGGCACGTGTTGCGTTTAATGCATCTTCGATACGTAGTTTGATTTCTTTTTGTTCTGTTTCAGTTGCAGCACCGACTTTGATGACTGCTACTCCGCCACCTAATTTAGCTAGGCGTTCTTGTAATTTTTCACGGTCGAATTCACTTGTTGTTTCTTCGATTTGTCCGCGGATTAAGCCAACGCGGTTTTCGATTTGTTCTTTAGATCCAGCACCTTCAACGATGGTTGTGCTGTCTTTTGTTACTGAAACTTTACCAGCTGTACCTAAGTGGTCTGGTGTTGCATCTTTTAACTCAAAGCCTAATTCTTCTGAAATTACTGTTGCACCAGTCAGAATCGCTAAGTCTTCTAACATTGCTTTACGACGGTCACCAAATCCTGGTGCTTTAACGGCAACCACATTTAATGTTCCGCGTAATTTATTTAATACTAGTGTTGGTAATGCTTCGCCTTCAATATCTTCTGCGATAATTAATAATGGACGGCTTGTTTGCATAACACTTTCTAATAAAGGTAGTACATCTTGGATGTTTGTAATTTTACGGTCAGTAATTAATACATATGGGTTCTCTAAGTCTGCAACCATTTTTTCATTGTCAGTTACCATGTACTGAGATAAGTAACCACGGTCAAATTGCATTCCTTCAACCACTGATAATTCTGTATCAATCGATTGTGAATCTTCAATTGTGATGACACCATCTTGGCCAACTTTTTCCATTGCGTCAGCGATTAATTCCCCTACTTTTTCATCTCCTGAAGAAACTGATGCGACTTGTGCAATCGATTCTTTTGAAGAAACGGGTTGAGATAATGATTGTAAAGCTTCAACCGCTGCACGTGTTGCCATTTCGATTCCGCGACGGATGCCAACTGGGTTTGCACCTGAAGTCACATTTTTCATACCTTCACGAGCGATTGCTTGAGTTAATAATGTTGCGGTCGTTGTCCCGTCACCGGCGATGTCGTTCGTTTTTGAAGCGACTTCCATGACTAACTGTGCACCCATATTCTCGAAGCGATCTTCCAATTCGATCTCGCGAGCGATTGTTACACCATCATTTGTAATTGTTGGTGATCCAAATTGTTGATCTAATACTACATTACGCCCTTTTGGCCCTAATGTTACTTTAACTGTATCTGCTAAGATATCAACTCCACGTAGTAGAGCTGCACGTGCATCTTCTGAAAATCTTAAATCTTTTGCCATATAATATTCTCTCCTTTAAATTCGATATTATGCTAAGACTGCTAATAAATCTTTGTGTTCAATAATCATCAATGACTCATCGCCATGTTCAACTTCTGTTCCAGAATAATTCTTGAAGAACACTGTGTCGCCAACTTTAACGCCATCTTTTTCTTCGATCTCTGGTCCAATTGCCACAATTTCACCGTATTGTTCTTTTTCTTTGGCTGAACTTGGTAATACGAAACCACTTGCTGTCGTTTCTTCTGTTTCTGCCACTTTGATAACAACACGTTTTCCTAAAGGTTTAATCATATTATACCCTCCAAATGATTTTATTTTTATATTTAGCACTCGTTTTATTTGAGTGCTAATGGTTTAATCTTATAATAGTCTAAATTGGTCAAAAAATCAAGTCATAGAATTATCTTTTTCGAAAAAAAAGGCACACCTTTTGGCGTGCTTTACAATTATTTTTTTTCAAAATCAGAGAAATCCTCTGCATCATCCTTATTACTATCAATGAAGTAAATGAGTGTCTGTAGTTCATTCGTCAGGTCCACATTTTGAACACGAACGCTGCGCGGTACATCAAATCTAAGTGGCGTGAAGTTCATGATTCCTTTCACTCCCGCCTCGATAATTCGGTTCACAATATCCCCTGCGACGTCTTGTGGGACTGATAAAATAATAATTTCAATTTGTTGTTGTTCGATTTGCTCTTCCAATTCATCCATTGAATAAACTGGGACACCACGTTGAATTGTTCCAATTATGTCAGTATTTACATCAAACGCGGCTCCAATTCGAATATTGCTATTCTTCCGGAAATTATAGTTAATCAGTGCATTCCCCAAATTACCTACACCAACCAGCCCAACCGACGTTAAGCGATCTTGATTCAAAATACGCGAGAAAAAGTCTAATAAGTGATCCACATCGTAACCGTAACCACGTTTCCCCAATGCCCCAAAATATGAAAAGTCACGACGAATGGTCGCACTATCTACTTTTACAGCTTCACTTAATTCCGTTGAAGAAATGCGCTTTTTCCCTGCATGTTGCAAGAATCGTAAATACCTATGATAGATGGGTAATCTCAAGGCAGTCGCTTTTGGTATTTCTTTTGCCATAAATTGCCTCCTCCTAGGTTTATCTATATCTAATTTTTAAGTCATGCTCATTATAGCACTCCTTCACAAACTTTGTCCAAATGTAACCTTCGAGGGTTTACATTTATTGTGAATTCTGAGCCTATTTAGCCTAACTTTTATATTCTAATATATTTTATAGTGAGAATAAAGCTTTTTATGTGAAATACTGTGTAAAATAGTAATTAAATTCGAATATGGTGATGATTGTTTGTGAAAATTGGTGATTTTTGTCGGAAACGAGCACTCGAATTTTTTTCGAATGATCGTTTAGTCCGAATCGAGCACTCGAATTTTTTTCGAATGATCGTTCATTCCGAATCGAGCACTCGAATTCATTTCGAGTGCTTGTTTAGCCGGAATCGAGCACTCGAATTTTTTTCGAGTGCTCGTTTATCACGGAATATCCCGGAATCGGAATTTTAGATCATCAAATGCGTCTTCCATCCGCTTCATTGGGTTAATATAGTCAGCGGTCCGGCCGCGGCTATGTACTTTGAAATATTTCTTTAGGACGTGTCGGATTGTATTATGAATGCCTTTCGTATCTTGGTAATAGTTTAGGGTTCTTCGAGTCAGCGGCTGGTCATAGTCTAGGATTGCTAAGTCGCATAGGGTTCGCAACACTGCTTTTTCTTTTGACTCGCGGTAGCCACATGACCGGCAGACGACGTGATATCTTTCGGTTCCAACATCGATCTTGTGACCACCGCACCCGCAGCACACAATTCCTCGGTAGATCTGCGTTTTGTCAACATCTACTGGGCGCACTTTTGGGAATTTCCGGCGGCTCGCTCGCTTCATTAATTTTACCGCCACTTCTTCGGGGCGCCATTTTGCTCCGTAGGTTTCTTTTTCCAATTCTTTAAAATACTTCTTGATTTGCCACCGCTTTAAATACAAGCCTTCGGCGCGTGAATCTGAGATTTGGACGGTATCTTCTTCTTGAATGAAAACTAATTTTGTTTCGACTTCAGTCCGAATGCCCATTTCATCTAAAAGTGCTTCAAGAATTTCTCCCGCTCGTTTCATTTGGGTAAAGTAGTCTCTGGATAACTTCCACCCATTAGTGGTCCAAACGCCGTCGTGGTACTGATATTGGCTTAATAAATTTTTCACTTCAAACATGCGAATTGCGTTATTTGAAATAAGTAGTGCGTCAATTTGGGTTTCGCCGTAACGCATTTCAAAGGCTAGATCGGTCAGTAGTAGCATTTTGTTCGGCAAGACTTCGCTCACTATTTTCTCAAATTGAACTTCGCCTTGATACCCGCTTTGCATCTTTTCTAAGTGTCTTTGGTTCTCGCCGGTTAATTCGTATCTTTGAGACATAATTTCAAAATAAGCTAACTCGATTGATTTTTTCATTTTATATCACTCCTTAAAATTCCTTCTATATATAGATACGTAATTTAGGGCAGTTTCCATTTTATTATTTTATATTTTGTGAAATAGGAGTGTGTGGGCTATAATAATTAAGAGTTCAAATAGAAGGAGTCATCGAATGATTTTACTACAAGCTAATGACGTTGCGCGTCGCTTTGCTGATGTGACGCTGTATGAGAAAGTTTCATTTAATATCCAAACGAATGACCGCATTGCTCTTGTTGGGCGAAATGGTGCGGGAAAATCAACTTTAATAAGTCAAATTATGAAAACAGAACCGATTTCTGCAGGGGAAATTACACGCTCACGCGATTTGCGGGTGGGTTATTTAGAGCAGCATGTATCGATTGATTCAGACCGCTCGATTTGGGAGGAGATGTTACATGTCTTCTCGGATACCTTGGCCTTGCGCGAAAAGGCGGAGGTGGCAGCTGAGCGAGTGGCTGAGTTGAGTGAGGATTGGGAATCGAAGGAATATCAAAATGCCTTAAGTGCCTATGATCAGATTCAACAACAGTTGGCAGAATCGAACGCCTATGGGGTTGAGTCGGAAATTCGGACGGTCTTACATGGCTTTCAATTTTATGAGGAAGATTATGACCGCCCTGTTGAATCGCTATCGGGTGGGCAAAAAACTAGACTCGCTTTGGCGCGTATTTTGCTAATGTCTTATGATCTTTTGATCTTGGATGAGCCGACTAACCACTTGGATATGCAGACACTGAATTGGCTGGAGGGCTACTTGCGTGGTTACCGGGGTGCGCTGTTGATTGTATCGCATGACCGCTACTTTTTAAATCGGGTGGCCAATCAAGTCCTCGAGTTGCGTAACAATACGTTGCATACGTATAAAGGGAATTATGATTTTTATTTAAAAGAGAAAGCACTGCGCATGGAACAAGAGTGGAAAGCATACCAGAAGCAACAAATTGAGATTGAGAAATTGGAAGACTTTGTTGCAAAAAATATTGTCCGAGCGTCTACGACGAAACGTGCGCAGAGTCGCCGGAAAAAATTAGAAAAAATGGATCGTATCGAAAAACCGAAGCAAGATACAAAAGCACCGCGAATTGAGTTCAGTGCGAGTCGCGACAGCGGAAACCGTGTGATTGAAACGCGCGACTTGACGATTGGTTATGAAGAGCCGATTGCTAAAACTATAAATATGGACTTGCGTCGCCAAGATGCGATTGCGATTGTAGGGCCGAATGGGGTCGGAAAGACGACTTTCTTGAAGACCATTTTACAACAAATCCCTGCGCTTTCTGGGGAAGTTATTCTCGGAAGTAATGTCGACATTGGTTACTATGACCAAAATGTGAATCAGTTAGATGGAAATCAAACTGTGTTGGAGACGCTGTGGAAAGCGCACGATACAACCGATGAATGGAAAGTGCGTTCGATTTTAGGGAGTTTCTTGTTTAGTGGCGAGACGGTTGAGAAGAAAGTGTCGATGCTGAGTGGTGGTGAGAAGGCCCGCCTGAGCTTGGCACTGCTGGCGACCGATCATGACAATACTTTGTTATTAGATGAGCCGACCAACCACTTAGACATTGATAGTAAGGAAGTTCTGGAAGAAGCGCTAATTGATTACGACGGCACACTACTGTTCGTGTCGCACGACCGCTATTTTATTAACCGCATTGCGACCAACATTTTGGAAATATCACCTGATGGCGCGTCGCTCTATTTAGGTGATTATGATTACTATATTGAGAAAAAACGTGAGTTAGAGGAAATCGAAGCTTTACGTGAGCAGGATAGTCAGGACGAGGCCACTCCTAATAAAGAAATGTCTCAAAACCAGTTCACTTATGAAGAAACAAAAGCTTTGAAAAAGGACTTGCGGAAACTTCAAACTAAAGTCGATGAGGCAATGGCAGAAAGTGAAGCCATGGATGCCTTGATCACAAAGCTTGAAGCGGATATGATCAGGGCGAATGAAGCCAATGACCAACCTGAGTTAGCTGATTTGAATAAAAAATTGATTCAAGCCAACGAGCGTCAAACCAATGCGCTGGAAACTTGGGAAGAGGCAAGTATTGAACTTGAGGCTTTCATGGAAGAGCATCCGGAAATTGAGATTTAGATATAGTATGGGAAAAACACCAAACTTTGTGAGAAGTTTGGTGTTTTTTGTTGTGAGTTATTGGTTGCGGGGCGTCGTGAGTGAGCACGACGCTACGGAAATTGGCTTGCGGAGTGTCGTGAGCGTGCACGACGTTACGCATTTGGATTTGCGGTACGTCGCGGGCGTGCACGACACTCCGCATTTGGATTTGCGGTACGTCGCGGGCATGCACGGCACTCCGCAAATCCCGAAAATACTTCTAAGGTTATATTTTCCCAGAGGTTTTTTGGTTTCATTTTATAAAATTACGGGACAACCCAGCCTTTCACAATCCCCCGCGCTTGAAGTTGAGCAGCGGTTGCGCCTGCCTTATCGGCCATATGATTTTCCGCTTGGCTTGGGACAATATACTCATCAAGCAGGACTCGCGATTTTTCCACAAATCCGAGCTCAATGAAGCGCGGATCTGCGACTTGATATTGTGTCCCGATTCGCACAGCCTGGTTAACTTCATCGGAGAATCGCACCCAGGCCTGGCTCACAACATAATCGCTCCCGCCAATTCGAAAGACGTACCCGCCTTGTTGCGTCGCTCCTAAATATTCAACCGGCTCGCTGACAAACTTTTTCTCGTAAAAACCAACCGCTTCAAAGCCTTCATCAAAATACCCATCCCGGTAAGCCTTCATTTCCATAGCTTGGTACGGCATATCAATCATGAAAAATGTTCGTTTGAAGTTGCGAATTGCGGCAGTCTCTTTACTCGCTTGCTCAATTAAATCACCGTATTGAGAATATCCCCGAACAACTCCTACCCCAAATATTGTGAAAGCGATAAGGGTTAGAATGAGTATTATTTTTGGGATTAATAAATTAACATAATACAGACAGGAAACTAGTAAAATAGATAGAATAATTACGACTAATAAACCCCAAGCAAAATATCCATAATAAAATTGCTCCATCGCTATCCATTGTTCGTACATATTAGCCCCCTCTTGAATTTAGTTACTTTATTTTAATACATTCTGGATAAAAATTCTATTGGAACATGCGCTTGGCTAGTGGGTTTGGGCGTCGCGGATCGGCGCGATGAACTGCAAACATGGATACGGAGTGTCGTGAGTCAGCACGACACTACGGAAATTGGCTTGTGGAGTGTCGTGAGCAAGCGCGACGCTACGTATTCGAATTTGCGGTACGTCGCGACGCCTCTCGACGCCCCGCATGCTACAAAAAAAGGCCACTGAGGTTTATTTCCTCAGAGGCCTGTCCTATTCTTATTTTCCCTACTCACCTAACATCAAACCAGGGATAGCATTGATATCTAATTCACTGAAGTCTTTGTCTGCATACATATGATGTGCGCTGGCTCCGATCATCGCTGCATTATCTCCGCACAATTTTAAGGGTGGGATAATTAATTCTACTTCTGGAAATTCAGTCGCTAGGCGCGTTGACAACTCCCCGCGCAGTCCGGAGTTGGCTGCCACTCCCCCAGCTAAGATAAATTGGCAAACTTCTGGATGTTCGCGTAAAGCTTTGCTTGCTTTTTCTACCAACACTTCTACGGCTGCAGCTTGGAAGCTTGCAGCTAAGTCTTCAGGCACAATCTCATCGCCACGCTGTTTCGCGTTATGCACGATATTCATTACGGCACTTTTCATGCCGGAAAAGCTGAAGTCAAAATTGTCCTCGTGTATCATCGCACGCGGAATTGCGTATGCTTCAGAATTTCCTTTGCCGGCTAACTCGTCTAAATATTTTCCAGCGGGGTAAGGCAAGTCTAGAATCCGTCCCACTTTATCATAAGCTTCACCAACGGCGTCATCTTGCGTTTCACCAATAATTTCAAATGAAAATTCTTCTTTCATATAAACGAGTTCAGTATGTCCACCACTGACAATCAGCGCCATTAATGGAAACTTCAGCGGTTTAACCAATTGACTGGCATAAATATGACCCGCTAAATGGTTGACTGCGAGCAAGGGTTTGTTATACACCATCGCTAGCGATTTTCCAGCTGTCACCCCAACTAATAAAGCGCCCACGAGTCCGGGTCCTTGTGTAACCGCGATTGCGTCCATGTCTGCGACGCCATACCCACTTTCTTCCAAAGCCATATCAATCACTTGGGTAATTTGCTCCACATGGTGACGGCTCGCCACTTCGGGCACAACACCACCGAATCGCATGTGACTTTTTATTTGTGATGCAACGATATTTGATAAGATTTCTCGCCCGTCTCTAATGACCGCCACACTTGTCTCGTCACAACTTGTTTCAATAGCTAATATTAATGATTCACTCACTCGATCTCCTCCTTTCGCCAAAGCATATTCACCGCATCGTCCTGCGGATTTGAATAATAATTCTCTCTCACTGACACCAACTCAAACCCCACACTTTGATACAATTTTATCGCCACTTGGTGTTGGCTTCGCACCTCTAGAAAGGCACTGTCTACATCTTTTAAAGCCTTTTTCAATAAACTATTTCCTAAACGGCGCCCGCGAAATCGCGGATGCATGTACACGCGCAGGACTTCGAGTTCGCCGAACAACACTTGCCCAGCAACGTAACCTTGAATCGTGTTCCCGTCGCACAAAAACCAGTAGCGCATGAAGCGGTTTGTTAACTCACTTTCGAACTGTTCTGGGGTCCATCCAAAGTCATGTAAACTTTCCATAATAAAATTGCGCTCAATTTGTTTAAGCATTAGGCATCTCCCGTTTTAATAAAAAGGCTGTTTCTTTGTTGTCTGAATAATAATTTTCCTTGATGCCATGCTTCTTAAAATCTTGTCCGTAATATAAACTTTGCGCAATCGTGTTAGATTCGCGCACTTCGAGCGTAATTATTGGCACTTCTTCGATTTCAGCTAAGCGAATCCACAAGTCGAGTAATTTTGAGCCGAGTCTTTGGTTTTGATATTTTTCCCGGACTAATAAATGACTGATGTGCGCACCCTTTGCAAGAAACCGCCCTGAAATCATGGCTACGACCTCTTTATTGGTCGTATCTTCCACTAAAATATAGACGCAATACGGATTTCTTAACCAATCGTGTTCAAAATCTTGTTGAGTCCAGGCGTGGAAGCCTTTGTAGGCATCATTTTCCAATTCTATAAAAAGCGGTACGTCCTCAGCTTTCGCAAGTCGTATGCTAAAAGACTGGTCCGAACGGCTCCATAGAGGCTCTTCATCAATAATTGGCCTAATTCGGTCCATGATAATATGATTCACTTGCCTCGCATTTTGAATGCGTCTAATAAATTCTTGCATCACACTTACCTGCAACTTTCTATCAAAAAATTTAATCATTTAAAATCAATAAGTTCGTCTGGATTGAGAGTATCGCTGTCCGATTTCTCCGCCCACTCTTGTTCCGCCAAAGTCGCGTGTGCATAATTAGGTGCTAATAAGGTTGGCTCCTCAATTTGCGTCCAAGGGACTTTTCCAAAAGCGTGCACTGTATGTGGATAAGCGTTCCAGTCGTCGATAACTATGAGTTTAGTCGTCGGCAACTGACGGGTTGCCATTTCCACAAATTCATCAATGTCGGTCCCGATTAATGTTAGCTCACTGTTTGGGTTTATGTGTTTTTTAATTTTCGCTAAAAATTCTTCGAATTTTATATGTTGATCGTACTCAACGGCTTGTAAAACAGCTTGGTTATCATATTGATACAAAGCGGTATAAGCCGTCTGGCGCCGGGCATCCATAATTGGTAGGACAAAATCGGTCTGTTTTGAAGCCGATCCAGCCATTAAAGCCAGCGAGGAAACGCTATATAGAGGCAATTTCGTCGCGTTCGCCCATACTTTTGCGAAGGTCACACCGATGCGCAGTCCCGTGTATGAGCCCGGCCCGTTTCCGACAATAATTGCGTCAATATCACTCATTTTCCAATCGACTTGCTTTAAAATATTTTCAACCGCAGGTGCGAGTGTCTGGCCGTGCTGACGCTTGCCCAAGGTTGTGGTTGAGGCTTTTATAGTAAAATCCGTTGGCAACTCGCCCTCGGCTAAAGCCACGGACAGCGCCTTTGTTGATGAATCAAATGTAATGAATTTCATAATAACCTCCTTTAATCAATTTACGTGCATTCATATTATCATAATTCAGTCGCTCGTTCCATAATACGGGGTGAAATATGGAGTGGATATGAGCTTGCGGGGCGTCGTGAGATGGCACGACGGACCGCAAATCAGTTTCCGGAGCGTCGCGGGTCAGCACGATGAACCGTATTCGCGATTGCGTAGTGTCGCGAGGCGGTGCGACGCTACGCAAGTCAATTTACGGTGCGTCGCGCGACTTCACGACGCCCTATTTTGAATAATATCTAAATTCCTCATCTTTAAAGGCAAACTTCATTCGTTTTGCCGGGTTGACATAAGTTGATGCCTTCCCTTTTGAGTGTAATTCAAAATAGTTTCGTAAAGTCCGCTTAATAATATACTCCAGACTTGGTTCGCCAATAAATTCAGTCACCGAACTTTTCGTCAGTGGCCATTCGTGATACAAAACGCCATAATCACAAATCGTGCGCAGAACCGCTCTTTGTTTTGGTTCTTGGCGTCCGCAATTTTTACACAATATATGATAGCGTCGCGATATCACATCTACTCGCCAGCTATCACAATTTTCACACAGGATACCTCTCCGCGCTAAAGCGCGCAATTTCTTGTCCATCACATCGCTGACTAAATGCCCTTCAGTTGCTTTGCTCATTAAGTACTTTGCAACTTCTTTCGGATTCATCGAGCCTCCTCGGCTATCTTCAACCACTTTTTTCAAATATGATCGCAGTTCCCACCGCATTAAATATGGGCTGACATTTTCCTGGTCGAAAATTTTAACCGTATCGTCCTCATTGATAAACACCAGTTGCGATTCCATCGGCAAATACAGTCCATCATTTTGAATAATTTCCTCAAATATTTCTCCCGCTCGTTTGACTTGGGTAAAGAAATTGCGTGACAGTCGCTCACCTTTTCGGTACCAAAAGCCTTCTTTATAAGTATATTCGCTCAATAAATTTTTCACTTCAAATCGGTAAATCGCGTGTTCAGTAATTAAAACCGAATCAATTTGAGTAAATTTATAAGGCAATTTATAGAAAATGTCATTGAGTAATACAAAATGTTCGGGGAGATTTTCCCTCAGTATTTTAATAAAATCTAAGTGCCCTTCATAACCGACTTGTTGTCTGGCTAGTCTGTTTTTGACAGAAGTCGGTAGTTCGCATCTTTCATTTAAGCATTCATAAAATTGCAATTCAAACGGTTTGTCCATGTGTTTACCTCCAGTATATTTTTCTACTATATATACATACGTAAAAAATGGTCATTTCCATTATTTTATTTGCAGATTTTTGAAATAAATTTGGATTGAGCTGGTTAAGGTGCGTCGTGAGCTGGTACGACGTACCGCAAATCAGTTTCCGGAGCGTCGTGGGTGAGTACGATGAACCGTATTCGCGGATGCGGAGTGTCGTGAGTCAAAACGACGCTACGCAAGTCAATTTACGGAGTGTCGTGCCGGATCACGACGCCCCGCAATCAAATAAAAAAGCCAAAGCAGTTGTGCTTTGACTCTATTTTCTTATCCCAAAGGGAATTCAATTGAAATATTTTCTTGAAATTCACGATCTGCTAGGCGATCTTCTGAACGTTTCTTACGACGCTCAGCGTAACCTTTCATTATGTAGCGCTCTTCTTCAGTCTCCGCTTCAAGTTGCGGGATGTCTGGCGCATTTTCGTCCACGACCACAAATGTTAAAAAGGCTGTAGCAGCTAAATAGCGTTCCCCGGTTGCTAGATCCTCTCCGATGACTTTCGCGAAAATTTCTGCTGAGCGTTTGCCAACACCCGAGACGATCGTTTCGATGCACACCGAATTCGATACGGGTAATGGTTTAATAAAATTCAAAACATCCATCGATGCAGTTACACCAAGGGAACGCGTATGTCTTGTGAAACTAATCGCTGATACGTTATCAATCATGCGCATTAAATTTCCGCCGTAAAGTGTGTTGTGACGGTTCCCGTCGCTAGGCATAATCAAGTGCGTCTGCACCACACGTGAGTCACTTATTTTTTTAATTGTCATTATTTTTCTCCTCCAAATTTCCATTTTGTGTTAAATTCTTTATGTTCTCGCATTATTTCTAAGGTCGGCATCCCTGCTTGGGCGCCTTTTTTAGTGATTGAAAGCGAGCCAGCTAAATTCGCAAACTGCACACTCTCTTCTAAAGCCAAGCCTGAAGCTAATCCAAACGCTAGCGCCCCATTGAATGTGTCACCCGCACCAGTTGTGTCGACCACGTCCGGCACATCAACCGCCGGAATCCACTGATGTGATTTTCCGTCGAAGAAGACCGCTCCTTCAGCTCCTAAAGTGACGATAATTTTATTAGGATATTTTTGTAAAATATTTTCCATAGTCTCCTCGGGAAATAGCACCTTGAACTCGGATTCGTTCGGAGTCAGATAGTCTACTTTAGCAATGTAAGCTTCGCTCATTTCACGTGCGGGTGCAGGGTTGAGTATAATTGGCGTATCAACTTCATTACACATATCAATTAATTGCTCGATGGTTTCAACTGGTGTTTCATTTTGAACAAGCACAATATCAAAACTTTTCATGAGCTCTTTTGAAATATTTTCTGGCTTGACCTCATTGTTTGCCCCAGCAACGTAAATAATTGAGTTGTCTCGCTCAACTAAAGTGATGATCGCCGATCCGGAAGGCACACCGCTCACATTTTGAACTGCGTCTGTATTTATGTTTTCATTTTGTAAATTTGTCACTAAACGATCCGCGAACTCGTCATCGCCAACTGCACCAATCATTGATACATCGGCACTTAAACGCGCGGACGCCACTGCTTGGTTCGCACCTTTGCCGCCAAAACTTGTTTCAAATGAATCACCAAAAACCGTCTCACCTTGCTCAGGCCGGCGACTCGCCTCTACGACAAAATCCGTGGAAATACTGCCAACTACCCCTATTCTTACCATATAAAAACCTCTCTAACTTGCATTCTATACCTATTATACCAAGTATTACGGAAAAATATACGCCCAGAGCCTCGGAAAATAGAATATGACGACATGGTGCGGTGCATCGTGAACTCCCACGACGGTCCGGAAATGAGCTTGCGTAGCGTGGTGCTAACTCACGACGCTACGGAAAAGGATTTACGGTACGTCGCGCCAACTCACGACACTCCGGAAACTGGTTTGTGGTACGTCGCCCCAACTCACGACGCCCACAACCCTAAACCCAAATAAAAAAGACCTGCATTCGCAGGTCTTCCTCACTATTCCTTTTCTAAACTCTCTTTAATCATATCTTCTTTTAAGGTGAAATAATATAAGCCAATCGCAATATCAATCACGGCTGCGATCAATAGCACATTCCAATTTGTGTATAGATGAATGGCTGTCGCTGATACAGCGCCGATTAAGAAGCACAACAGATTCACAATGTGAAAGCGCAGTTTCCAGCGGTCTTCGGTTCCACCTCGGAGATTGCGTCCCAGCTCCACACCAATATCGGTCACTGTTCCAGTTAATATTGTTGTTCGAATGACCAAACCTTTATAGAAGACGAACATTCCATTTTGTAGGCCGAAACTAAAGGCAATATAAATAAGGAAATAGACTGATTGATAACCAAACCAGTTGAACAGTAATAAAATGACACCCATAATAATTAAATAATTTCCGTAATTTAATCGTGGTTGAAACCGGTCAGTTGGATAAAAATACCCTCCAACAGTTGCCCCTACTAAAAAACTGATCGACATGGAGGCCATATTTAACATCACATCATAATCTCCATGCGTAAACAGGATAGCAACTTTAGTCAAATTACCAGTATGTCCAGCAACTGATTGAGCAAATAATAAGAGCACCATCACATTCAGATAGCCGGCTATGAAGCGAAGCAACAATATCCAAATTGCCATCTTATAATTTATCTTATGTCTTTCCATTCTGCTCTCCCTTTAGATAAAGTAACGATTGTAATTCACTGCGGCTCTCGTTAAACTCGCATCATTATAAAAGTGACATTCTTGGACATTGGCTCAATTTCAGATGCGCCGTTTCGGTCTAAATACACTTTAACCCGTAAAGTGATTCCTTCGACAATATTTTCCCGCACAGAAATGCCGCCTCCGAGCGCAATTAATTCGGATTGATAATCACAGATAAATTATAAATCCCACGCAAGAAAGCTCATAAAGCCATCGATAATTTCTAATGCATTTCAATTACCCGCTTCAGCGATTTCAAATAGTTCAAGACCGTCTTTAATCTGTGCCTCAGCTTGGTTGGCTTTATTATGTTGCTTCATTTGGGAATACGTTGATGCGGCCTTACTTAATGTTGTTTCCGAATCCATTAACATATAGCCAAATTCACTCGCAAATAAGTTTCGCCCTCTTACAGTTGCCTATTCATTGCGACAGCTCCACCAATATCAAAAACTAACACACTCACTTCATCGGGCCTATCTTCTTGATAACACTTTTCTAAATCATTCTAAAACTGACTCCCCTATTAGTCAATATAAAAAAGACGCTAATCCTCGATTAACGCCAAAATTTTGTGTAACCGGCTTTGTCTTCGAGGTTGTATTTTATCAAGGTGTCAATTAATGAAAAGGGGGTTGGATCAGTCCACTTGATGTGAATAATATTATTCGTATGGCTGAGGCCAAGGGCTTCAATCTCTTCTTTGAACTCTTTGATTGGCTTCACTTCAGGCGCTAGGGAAATATGCCCCTTGGAATGGCTAAAACCTATTATATATGTACCTTCATTTGTAAACATTGGTTGATTCCACGCAATTCGCGTATTTAAATTTGGATAATGCTCTTTAACCCAGACTAGAATTTCAGTCAGCTTCTCTTTATGCTCAGGGTCTCCCATGGCATTCAAGTATTCTTCAAATGTTTCCACACCACCACTCCTTGTTATCTCTATAGATTAAGTATACTACAGTACGCAAAAAGCATCTAATCTCAGAGCCTACTCAGGATTAAATGCTTCTAATTTCTTACATGACCCGGTTCATCATCAATTGAATCATAATTGATACTACTAACATAAAGATTTCACCACTATAAGTCGCCAAGGCGAACTTTGGTTGTTTAAAGGTCGCGAAAGCTTTTTTAATTGAAATCGCAAAATATTTTGTGACGAAAAATAATAAAATCAGTAATAAAAATCCGTGTACGACATTATTTAACATAAATAAGGCAATCATTAATAGAGCAATGCTAGCGTAGAAAATATGCTGACTTTCCTCGTCTTGCACTTTATCCCATTTCAACTTAATTAAATAACCTGCTAGCGGTAATAAAAAGATGGCTAGCATTTGTAACGTCAGTACCGGAGTTGTTTGAAGTAAATCAACCATCGTGACCGACTGCATTGATGCGGTTATATTAATGTAGAAGAGGAATAAGAAAGGGGTAAGGCAAAATAATATTATCACACCATAAATCATACGATTCATTAATTTTTTCGACATAATCATAAGGTTCTCCTAACTTTCTTCGGATTCTAATTTTCGAACATAATTAAAATACTTTAAAAATAACATATTCGTAACTCAACTGACGGGTAGAAAAGATACCATCTCATCATTTTTATAAGGAATAGTAATTGTTTGAAAGTAAATCGTATACTTGGCAATGCGGGTAAGTAAGCGTGCTTGACTACTCGTAATCGCAATTATTAACACATCACTCTCATTCGCTGCTCGGCTGATCATCTCATTCTGAAAGAGAATGGCTAAAGAAAGAATAATACCTGCGAATGAAAATAATAAAACCGGAACGAACATCGCTCCTCCAAAACGCTGTATCTTTTGCATCATACTTACTCACTCCTTTTTTTATAATGTATATTTATATTAAGTGAAGTTCCCAGTTTAGGCAACCGCTTTCAATTAGTTTGGACCGGGTTCCATTGTCAGGTCACAGTTCCAGAAGATGGGAATTGTTGCGGGATGAATATAACTGGGATAAAAAAACCTACCAACATTTTAAAAATGTTAGTAGGTTACTTGAGTTTGTAATATATACTATCTACACTTTCCCCGATGAGAAGGTTCCAATTGGCAAGTGGTCGTTGACGATTTCTGAGTTTTCGTCCAGAGTACTGATCTGTTTAGTTCCTGCTTTCCTTAAGTACCAAAGGATAATCACGGATACGACTAAACCGACAAGATATGTCACTGGTGTTAAGCCTAGGTTAAAGCCGATTGGCTCACTTAAGATATACACTAGCACGGCATATAACATGAAGGCACCTGGCACTAGAGCAACAATATAGTTTCGATTTTTCAATCTTAAGTAACGTGTCGCAATAAATAATGCAATTACGGCTGTCACTTGGTTTGCCCAGTTAAAGTAGCGCCATAGTAAATTGAAGTCTACTAAAGTAAGCATGAATGATACGACGAAAATTGGAATAGTTAACATTAAGACTTTCTTAGTTGTATCTTGTTTCACATTGATGTAGTCCGAAATAATTCCGCGTAAGCTTCGGAAAGCTGATAGACCCGATGAAATTGGAAGAACAATCACACCAAAGATGGCTAAGGTCCCAAAGACATTACCTAATAACATCACTGATACTTCGTTCACAACTGCCGATGGTGTTCCTGAATTTATTAAGGCACTTAACGTTCCTGCATCGAATAAACTCATTGAAGCCGCTGCCCAAATCATTGCGATAACACCTTCTGCAATCATCATTCCATAGAAAATGTACCGACCTTGTGATTCTGATGTTGTTGTACGAGAAACCATTGGTGATTGAGTTGCATGGAAACCTGATAATGCTCCACATGAAATTGTAAAGAAAATCGCTGGGAACATTGGTACACCGTTATAGTCTTCTAAACGAATTGTTGATAAAGTTAACTCTGGCATTTGGTAGTTTCCAAAGATTAATGTTAAACCAATCGCAATTGTCGAGATAATTAAGATGGCTCCAAAGTATGGATATACTTTCCCCATTGCTTTATCAATTGGCAATAACGTTGAAATGACATAGTAAACAAAGATAAGTAACGTAATAATACCAATCGTTAAGAAATCAGGTGTTAAACTACTAATTAAGTTAGCTGGCGTTATTACGAATACCGTTCCTACTAATAGGAGTAATACAATTGAGAATAGGTTTACGATATGTTTGAAGTTTTTACCTAAGTAACGACTGGCTAACTCTGGTAAGTGAGCACCATCATTACGTAAAGAAATCATACCGATCATGTAATCGTGAACGGCTCCCCCGAAGATACAGCCGACAACAATCCATACATAAGCGATTGGCCCGTAGAGCGCTCCCATAATTGGACCAAAAATTGGCCCTGTCCCCGCAATATTTAATAATTGAATAATCGCATTTTTCGAACGAGACATTGGCACGAAATCCATGCCATCTTTTAATACTTCCGCAGGTGTTTTACGATCTGGAGCAATTTGAAAGTTCTTTTCAATAAATTTTCCGTAAGTAAAATACCCAATCACTAGTAAAGCAATACCACCTAATAAGGAAATCATCTTTTCCACTCCTTCTTTCTTTGTTAACTAAAATATACATTAAATAAGAAAGGATAGGGCTGTTTTGTGACCAAATGCACAATATTTTAAATGAAATGCACATCTCGGTAGGTGAAGCGTTTACAATGTCTCTCCAACAAATCTCAAATATCTATAAAAGGTTGAAAAAGACCGACCCACGATGATTTTGCCTCTTGAATTCTCGTGACTCGACCTTTATTTTAGTTAGCTTGCTGTTATTACCGTTACAGAACCGTCTCCGAAAATCGCTTCGATGTTTTCTAGCGACGTGATGACTACGGTACTTTCAGGACGATTTTCTACTAATGAAATGGCTGCTTCCACTTTTGGTAACATACTACCTGAGGCGAATTGGTCTTGATTGATCCACTCTTTTAGCTGGTCAGCAGTCACTTCTTCTAATTTTTCTTGGTTAGCTTTGTTGTAATTAACGTAGACATTATCTACCCCTGTAAGGATGAATAAGTAGTCTGCTCCGACTAACTCAGCCAGTTTAGCTGAAGCAAAATCCTTATCAATGACTGCTTCCAATCCTCTGTACCCATGCTCGACCTCTTTGACTGGGATCCCGCCGCCTCCAGCTGTGATCGTGATGAAGTCATTTTCAATGAGTTTCTCGATGGCTGGGTATTCAACAATTGTTATAGGTTTTGGAGATGGGACGACTTTTCGGTAGCCACGTCCCGCATCCTCTACATAAATGTCTCCAGTCTCCGCAGTTAATTTATTTGCGTCTTCTTTGGAATAGAAAGGGCCGACCGGTTTAGTTGGGTTAGCGAAGGCTGGGTCGCTTTCGTCAACGACAACTTGAGTGACAACTGAAGCCACGTGTTTATTAATGCCTGTTTCAGCTAAGGCTTCATTCAAAGCTTTTTGGAGCCAATACCCGATGCTTCCTTGAGTCATCGCCACAAGGGTATCTAAAGGTAGGGCTGGATTCTCTTTTGAATCAGCGGCTGCCTGTTGTAATGCTAAGTTCCCTACTTGTGGGCCATTTCCATGACTGATAATTAATTGATGACCTTCCTTGATAAGTTCGATAAGTCGCTTACTTGTATAACGTAAAGCTTCGATTTGTCCTTTTGCTGATGGATCATCCGTAAGGATTGCATTCCCACCTAAGGCTACAACAATTCTTTTACCCATAACTACCTCCGATTAATTTGTAATAAAATACTTTAACACCGACTAGTATATCATTCTCAGCCGTTACGCCATAGTATTATGAATTCTTAATTTCGGATTGTGAGCAAATACAGCCCCTCTTTAGGACAAACCAAAAACAGCTTTGAACGCTTGCATATATGACCGGCTCACAATGACTTTTGACCCATTATTCATCGTGACTTGATAATTTCGGTTGAACCAAGGCTGGATTTCTTCAACTTCATTCAAGTTAATAATATAGGCTCGATGAACTTGCATGAAGTTTTCCTCAGGTAACTTTTCCTTCATTGCTTTGAGTGACTCGCGCATCCGATACTCTTTATCATGCGTTTGGATAATGACTTCGCCTTCATCGGTCGTCACCACATAAACATCATTCATTGCTACCATGACAATTCGATCCTCATCTTCAATCGGTAAATAGCGTTTATCACGCGAAAATGCGTCAGATTTTTTATCCGGTACATTCTGAACAGACCGGTGACTCATTCGGGCTTCTATTTTCCCCATGACTTTTTGTAGTCGTTCCAAATCAAATGGCTTTAAGATATAATCCGTCGCATCCAGCTCGAATGCCCTCACCGCAAAGTCATCATGAGCCGTCGCAAAGACGACAAATGGCGGTTCCTTCATCTGAGTCACAGTTTCCATTAACTCCATGCCAGATTCATTTTGCAAATGCATGTCTAGAAAAATCACATCAATGGCTTCTTTTAAGAGCATTTGTTGGGCATCCTTAATGTGACTCGCTTCAAAATAGTCATTCCCCGACTTTATTTCTGTCAGTAAATAACTCAATTCTTGACGAGCCAATTGCTCATCGTCAACTAAAAGAATTTTCATGATTCATCTTCTCCTTCTCTGAAAGATATGGTATTAAAGCACTCACTTTGGTTCCGTCAGACGACGATTCAATCTGGAGCTCACTTTTCGTACCATAGATACCTACTAAACGTCTATTTAAATTCTCCAACGCCGTGCCAGTCCCCTCTGCCGATTCCACAACCTCTTTCCCTAACTTTTCAATGATAGATTCTGGAATTCCATACCCATTGTCTTCAACGGAGAATATTAGGTTTTCACCTTGGGGCTTTAATGCGATATGGATCTTGTTGTCCGTTTCCCGCTCTTTAAAGGCATGATGAATCGCATTCTCAACTAACACTTGCATTAGAAAAGATGGAATTAATACGTGATGCAACGTTTCGGATATATCAAAACTGATTTCAAACTTATCTGGAAAGCGTGCTTCTTCAATTTCTAAATACGCTCTGACTTGTTCCAGTTCATTCGTCACTTGTACTAAAGTTTGGCGGTTTCCAGTTAAATTCGCACGAAAATACTGACTTAATTTAATTAATAATCGCCTCGCCTTATCAGGATCAAAGCGCATCACCGCACTAATCGTATTAATCGTATTAAAGAAGAAATGTGGATTCACTTGCCCTTGTAAAGTGCGTAGCTCCGCTTGTTTCAGCAAATGTTTTTGCGAGTCAACTTTTCCTAATTGAATTTGGGTTGAAAAGATTTCTGATAGTCCTTCAGCCCACTTCTGTTCAACCTCAGTTAATTGGTCGTCATCTGTAAAGTAGTATTTTAAAGTGCCAACAATATCATTTCCGTCATTTAAAGGCAGCACTATCGCCCCTTCCAAAGGACAAGTCTCACAGTGGCAACCAATCTCCGCTCGCGTATGCGCCACCAACATCTCACCCTCCGTAATCGCTTGTCGCGATAAATCCGTCACCAAGTCTGAGCCAACTCGGTGATGGTCACTTCCTGCCCCAGTAAAAGCAAGAATATCTTTCCGGTTCGTAATACTCACCGCTGACACCTTCATCGTCTTATGAATCAACTCAGCTGCTTTCTGCGCATTCTCAGGATTCAAACCACTCCCAAATAAAGGTAGAGTCTCCTTCGTCAATTGCAAGACATCTTGCGTTTGAATGGCTCTCAACCCTTCTTCGTGGCGAATCGTATTCAATATAATTGATAGGAAAATACTCATCCCAACACTATTAACGAGCATCATTGGAAACATAATCACTTGCACTAAATTTGCTCCCATCGCGCGGTTCGAACTTAGAAAGTAAATACATGCCATTTGAACCAGCTCCAAAAGTACCGCCACACCTGCACCCTGAAACGGAGTTAAGTAGGTTTGCTTTTTAATCGAGGCATGACCAAAGGCTCCACCAATGCTTCCGATTAATATAGAAGATATTAGGTAAATATGCGGGTCCGTCCCACCTTGAAAATATCGGAAGATCCCCGACAAGACCCCGACCATCGTTCCTACTAAAGGCCCGCCAACAATTCCACTCACACCAATACTCAACACCCGCGTGTTCGCAATCACAACCTCATCCGTTAATTGACCGAATAAGGGATAGAAAGATAGCTGGTCAAAAGAAATCAACACCCCAGTAATATTAGACAGAATAGCAAATGCTGAAAAAATTAAACTAAGACCGATCACCGATTTCGTTTGGCTTCGATTTAATAACATGTGTTTTAAATAATCATTGTTCATAAGAATATAAGCTAACAAAATAACAATTGCAGCTCGCTCAAATAAAACTAACGCTAGCACCGTATATCAACTCCTTGACTCAATATAAATAAATTATATCACATTAAAAATGCTAGCGAGAGATAGGTTGTTTGTGATTTCTATGAGGCGTAAAAAAGCCATGAGCAACGAAGCTCATAGCTGAATATGGTGATGTTATTTGAATAGTGCGGTTTTTACTTCATGTAAATCTCTTGTATTGTGTATGTAATATATACAATCATTCGATTATTTCACTAATACTTTATCTTTCCATGAAACTGCATGTTGATTCAACACTTGATTTAATTCTTCAATATTATTTTTTCCTGTCGTTTGTAACCAAGTATTGGTCTCTGTATATTCTGAATCTGTTTCTGCCGCAAAAATATCAGTGGATTCTTTCCAAGTTGCACGGCCACACAGTACTCCATTAAAGGTAGACTCTGATTCACCTGCTAATTTTATCGTTTCTTGGAATAACTGCGCAGAAACACCGGCACTTAAGAAAATAAATGGTAGATGTGTTTTTTCAGATTGTTCTTTAAATAAACGCTTTGCTTCTTCTTTAGAATATAAGATTTCATCATCATTACCATACCCTTCAACATAATTCATGTTAACCGGTACTTCAACTTTTAAAACATCTACTTTATAACGAGGATCCGAGAATAATTCCATGGCACTATTTACCTTATGAGGTTTTACTTCTGCATATTCCCTACTTTTTACATCTTGGATTTTTGTATCATATGTTAATATCTCTAAAAAGTATGGAATGTTTTCTGCATCGCATTCTGATCCTACACGTTCAACAAAGGCATGTTTAATATCATTTATTTCTTTACTAGCATCAATATCATAATATAATAAAATTTTTACAGCATCTGCGCCAGCTTCTTTTATTCTTAATGCTGACCAATTGTCTAATAAGTCCGGATATCTCTCTTCAGATGAGGCATCATATCCTGTTTCTTCATAAGCGAGAATTAAACCTGCATTCTTATCACGTACCTCTGTTGCAGGCAATCCATATTCAGGATCTAATAGAATTGATGATGAAAAAGGTGTCAAATTTTTTGATATCATCTTTTTAAACTCTTCAATTGTTGAATCATCTTCGCTACCTAGCATCTTCTTCAATGATCCTCGTTGATCAATAGCAAGTGCTGAAATCACTGAATTTTCATTTGACAATGCGACTAATTTATCATATTTTTCTTCGCTAATATTTAACATACTTCTCTCCTTAACAACTTAAAAAGTTTTAATTAATATTATTTAAAAGTACTTCTTTTATTTTATCGACAGAATCAGATTTTTTTAATTTTTCTTTTGCATCTGATTTCATTAACATCTTAGCAATTTGTGATAATAAATTTAAATGACCTGAACCTTTTTCATTTTCAGGAATAAACATACCTATAATAAAGTCTATATCTTCACCATCCATTGATTCCCAACTAATCCCATGGTCATTTTTAATTACTATTACACTCACATTATTTATGTTTTCAGATTTAGCATGTGGAATAGCAAAACCATCCATCATCCCTGTTGTTCCTTGATTTTCTCTATTATTTAATTCATCAAATACTGCTTTTTTAGAATCACTTATATTAAACTCTTCACAAGTTTCAGCTAAAAACTCGAATACTTGACCTTTCGTTTCAAATTTTTTATTTAAAAATATTAGTTCTTCTTTTATCAAATTATTCACTCCTTAATTGCTAATAATTCGTTTATTATAATCTCTTTTTTTAATTAATCCTAACATTACTCCCCCAACTACTGATCCTATTAGTATGGCAAATACCCATTGCACACCATGTGTTACTACAGGAAGTACTAAAAATCCACCATGTGGAGCGGGAACTTGAACTTGAAATAAGTAGGTGATAATTGCAGCTACAGATGAACCTAGCATAATAGAAGGTAAATTTAATAACGGATTACTTGCAGCAAATGGAATTGCACCTTCAGTTATGTGTGTTGACCCTAAAATCAAATTAACATAACCCGCATTTCTTTCCTCTTTAGAATAGTATTTACCGAATAAGAGCACAGCAACAGTTGTCATCAATGGAGGGGCTATACATGCTGCTGATACTCCGGCCATAAAAGTATAGTTTCCTTGACCTAAAAGTAAAGTTCCTGTTACATATGCAGCTTTATTTACAGGTCCTCCCATATCAAACCCTGACATACAACCAACAATTAATCCTAGTAGTAACGGATTTGATCCTTCTACACTTGCCAGGAAACTCATCATTCCTTCATTAACACTAGCAATTGGTCCTCCTGTTGAAAACACTATAATACCTATCAAGAATACACCTAAAACTGGATATAAAAATATAGCTTTAAGTCCATCTAAAGATTTAGGCAATTTTTCGAATAGTTTAGCTAACAAAATTATTATTAGTCCACCTAAGAAACCTGAAAGAATTCCTCCTAAGAATCCTGACCCTGTTTCATTAGCTATCAACCCGCCAACAAAACCAACTACTAAACCTGGTCTTTTGGCAATACTCTCAGCAATATATGCAGAAAATACTGGTACCATTAGTCCCATAGACAAGCCACCGATTTGATTTAAAGTAGCTGCAAATGCATTATATTGCTCACTATTAGGATCAGCAGAATAAATCCCCCAAAGAAATGAAACTGCGGTCAAAACTCCTCCCCCTACTACAAATGGTAGCATATGAGAAACACCATTCATTAGGTGTTTATAAATTTTTCTTCCTAAAGTTTCGTCATTTTCAGTATTTTCATCAGTATCAGACTTATAATTGTCACCTTTAAGAATCTTACCTTCTCCACTTAATGCCTTTTCAATTAAATTATCAGCTTCTTTTATTCCTTTACCAACTGATACAGATATTACTCTCTTTCCTGCAAATCTTTCAGCTTGAACATCTTTATCTGATGCAATTATTACCACATCGGCTTCTTTAATCTCTGAGGGCGTTAATTCATTTTCTATTCCAACTTGTCCATGTGTTTCTACTTTTATAGGTACTCCCCTTTTTTTAGCGGCCTGCTCCAAAGCTTCTTGTGCCATATATGTATGCGCTATCCCTGTTGGACATCCTGTAGCAGCAATTATTTTGTATTTTTCCATTTTTTATTCCTCCACTATTTTTTCGATTTTTATCTGCTTTAATAATTCCGGTACGTCTATAAAATCTGTTAACCCTGGTGAAAATGCTGTTGAGCTACCTGCTGCTACTGCAAATGCTAGTGCATCTTCTACTAACTCTCCATTTAATCTTTTTGCTACAAAACTCCCTAATAAAGTATCTCCCGAGCATGCTGTATTTACAACATTCCCTTGAGGTGCATTCACTTTAAATGCTGAATTATCATTAACATACATTGCTCCATCAGATCCTAAGGACAATAAGACACTCTTAGCTCCTTTCTTTATCAAGTCTTTACACACAGCTAGCATACTTTCCGTTGAATTCACTTTCGTTTTCGTCCAAATTTGTAATTCCTCAATATTAGGTTTTAACATAAGAGGTTCAAATTCTAATAAATCCATTACAATTTCATAACTAGTATCCAGTATGAATTGTACTTTATTTTCACTTAAAATTTTTATAATATCTATTAAAAATTTTGGTTCAATCCCACGAGGAAGACTTCCACTTATTATTAACATATCACTATTTTTAAGATTTTTTATAATATCTAATAATTTATTTTTTTGTTGATAATTTATATTCGGCCCTTTGTTTACGAGTTTAAATTCATCTTTTTTCGAGAGTACCCTAGTAAACACATTTATTCTTGTGTTTCCGTCAACTGACACAAAATTTGTTCCTATATTTTTCTTATTTAACTCATTTATGATATAATCGCCTGTAAACCCTCCCACATACCCTAAAGCAGTGGTGTCAATATTAAGTTGTTTCATAATAAAAGAAACATTAATACCTTTTCCATTCGGTTGTAATTCATCATAATTTGACCTATTTACTGAATCATACTCTACTTTGTTTGTTTCAATAAAAAGATCAATCGCTGCATTCATTGTCAATGTGTAAATCACAGTATCCCTCCGTTCATATATATTATAACTAAATTCTAAATGAAAATGTTTTCAGAGCCTGTGTTTCAAACGAAAACATTTACAATATTTTGAAAGGAAGTATTTAATGACCACAAATAAATTAACGCCGTCCGAAGAGTTCGTTTGGCAATATATCAATGATAATGTTACCAAGATTCCAGCGATGAGCATTGTTCAATTAAGTGAAAAATCAAATGTATCAACTGCGACTATTGTTAGAACTATGAAAAAAATGGGTTTTGAAGGCTATACATCATTTAGACATACTTTAAAAAGTTCTACAAATTCAAATGAAGAATGGAATTTCGAACTTATTGATGTTGCTGATCAAAATATTCGCCGTGCGATAGAAAAGAATGAACAAGAAACACTGCTAACTATAAAGCAAGTTGATAGTACTACAATAGAGGATGCTGTCCAAAAAATAAGTTCTTCTAGAAAAGTAATTATTTTTGCCAGAGGCTTATCGACTTATGTTGCAGAAGAAATGATGTTAAAATTTCTTGTTCTCAATAAATATTGTGAAACATACTCAGATCCAAATATCATCAGAATCAAAAGTAGGAATATTCATGAAGATGATGTAGTGATTTTTATCTCCCTAAGTGGCGAGACCGAAGAGTTGGTTGAGGCTAGTGACAATTGTTTGAGAAACGAAACAACAACTATAACTATTACGACCTCTAAACATAGCTCTTTAGCGAAAAACTCCACTTTATTATTTCTAGGATTTAAGGCTTCTGACTCCTTTATCCCTGAATTTGAAGTCAAATCAAGACTCCCTTTATCTATTCTAACTAGGATTATTTCGGACGCTTATGCCGTGAGGATTAATGATGATTTCAATTAAATATTATAAATAACTCGTAAAAAATATTTAGGTTTTTTACGAGTTATTTTCTGTTATATTAAGTTAAATTTTTTAAAAACTTTAATAATCTCATTTTCGTTATTATTCGAGACTTCCAAAACAGAATTATCCAAGTTTTAAAATAGATTATAAAATAACCAGTATCAATCCAAAAATCGCTAACTTTGGCTCATTCATTTAATTCTCCGTCCCACCATAACTTCACAATAGCTTGAGTTCCTTCATCTGAATGCCCTGCCTCAGCAAGTTGCGTGTATAATTTATGCGCTAATTCAGTCATCGGTAACTCCAGTTCCATTTTCTTAGATTCATCTAAAGCAATCTTTAAATCTTTCACAAAATGCTTCACAAAAAAGCCAGGTGAGTAGTCATCTTGAATAATTCGCGGCCCATAATTTGCTAAGGAGCGGTTACTCGCTGCTCCAGATCCAATTGTTTCGACCACTTTATCTAACGATAGATTCGCTTTTTTAGCATAGGTCATCATCTCAGCCAAGCCTAACATCGTTCCAGCAACCATAATTTGGTTGACTGCTTTGGCATGTTGGCCGGAGCCATGCTCACCAAAATGAGTCACATTGGCTGCGAATGTATCAATAACCGGACGCGCTTTCTCTAGATCAATTGCATTCCCTCCAACTAAAACAGCCAGACGCCCTTCACGAGCGCCAATATCCCCACCTGTTACAGGCGCATCCAATACGCTAACATTCAATTCTTTCGCTTTGTCTGCCAATTGTATCGCTAACGACGGTGTACTTGTTGTCATATCAATAAACAAGCTGCCTGAATGAGCTCCCGTAAACAAGCCTTTATTCCCATAATACACTTCTTCAATGTCTTGTGGATAGCCAACAATCGTAATGACAATGTCTGTTGCTTCTGCTACTTCTTTAGGTGTATCCAACCACGTTGCACCTTTGTCGACTAAGTTCTTGGCTTTTGATTTTGTTCGATTGTATACAAATAATTCATGCCCTGCTTCAAGAATGTGCCCTGCCATACTTTGTCCCATGACACCTAAACCGATAAATCCAACTCTCATGTTATGCCTCCTTGTGATGTATAAAGCGTTCTGAGATTATTATAACATTGGGGGTGAAGAAAGATAAATTATAGGTATTACTGATCTCTAAGTTCTGATAAGTATCAATGTATATTTTATAACTTCTTCTTGTATTTGTTGATTAAATAAGCTAAATTTGATACATCACAATAATGGAGGCGCTTACTGAATATGGATTATACTATTAAAAAATATGGATCATGCAACGGCAAAGAGTATGATTTAATTCAAATTACAAACAATGATGTTATTATTACTTTCACCAATCTAGGAGCTCGAATCAACCAATGGAAGATTGGCTCAGATAACTTAATACTGGGTTTTGATAACCCTCAAGAAGCCGAAAAAGGAAAAGGCTATTATTACGGAGCAACAATCGGCCGAATTGCGGGAAGAATAAGCAAGGGACAATTTTCAATTGATGGAAACGACTATCAACTCCCTCTAAATGAGGGTGATAACCACTTACACGGTGGACCTAATGGCTTTGATTTGAGGTATTGGGAATACGACATTATACAAACAAACTCAGAAATTTGTATTACATTCTCCTTGACTGATCAAGATGGTGAGAATGGATTCCCCGGCACATTAGAAGCTCAAGTTATCCATACTTATACGGTCGATAATGAATGGAAAATCACTTATAAAGCTACTTCGGATGCAGACACACTATTCAACCCGACCAATCATGTCTACTTTAACTTAAATGGAACACATACAGTGCCTATTCTTAATCACCAACTAAAGATCGAAGCGGATAAGTATGTACCCGTTAAAGCAGAAGGAACACCCGTTGGTGAATTATCAAGCGTAGAGGGTACAGCTTTTGACGTACGTGAAGGTAAACAGATTGGAGATCAGTTCAAATTAAATGACGCTCAAGTTGAGTTGAAAAATGGATTTGACCACCCTTTTGTTATACAAGCAGATGCTTCAGATACTCCTATTGTCTTATCGGTCCCTGTCTTGAATCGTTCCATCGAAGTATCTACAGACTGTGAATCAGTTGTCGTTTACACACATAGTGTCGTAGATCCTCCAATGGGAATTTGGGGTGAGGAACTACATCAATACGCTGGAGTTACACTTGAGACTCAGACTATCCCTGATGCGGTTAATCACGATGCCTTTGGGAATGATATCTTACGAAAAGGAACACAGTTCGAAAGTGCAACAACATATAAATTAGTTTATTAACTCAAAAAAACCTTGTAGCTAGTGTAGCCACAAGGTTTTTGATATTTTAATTAGCATACCCCTCAGGATTAGCTTCATGCCAGTTCCAAGCAGTCTGAATAATACCCTCAATCGTTTCATAGGCCGGTTTCCATCCTAATATCTCACGCGCTTTTTCGCTCGCGGCTACTAATTTTGCTGGATCTCCAGCTCGTCGTTCACCGATTTTTACTGGGATTTCTTTCCCCGTTACTTTACGTGACGCTTCAACAATTTCTTTCACGGAATACCCCGTACTACTACCTAAGTTAAATATCTGACTTTCAGTGTTCGTATTTAAATACTCTAGAGCCAGAATATGTGCGTCAATCAAGTCTTCAACGTGTACATAATCTCGGATACATGTTCCGTCCGGCGTATCATAATCATCACCAAAGATCGTCATTGCATCACGTTGACCTAAAGCCGTTTGTAGTACAATAGGGATTAAATGCGTTTCTGGATCATGATCTTCACCAATTCCACCCGTACTCAATGCGCCAGCGACATTAAAGTAACGCAATGATACAAACTTAATCGCGTGTGCTAAATCACACCACTTAATCATGTTCTCCATCATTAACTTGCTTTCACCATACGGACTCGTTGGAGCTTTCAGCTCATCTTCCGTGATTAAAGGCGCTTGGACATCCCCATACACTGCAGCAGTTGAGGAGAAGATAATTTTCTTCACATCATTCTCTTGCATGACTTCAAGTAGTACTTCCATACCAACAACGTTATTGTTAAAGTATTTCAACGGTTTCTCAACCGATTCCCCCACTAATGAGCTGGCCGCGAAATGAAAAACAGCCTCGATCTGTTCATCTTGTACAATTTGATTCAACATCGTCTTGTCTCTAATATCACCCAAATAAAAAGTAGCCGCTTCATCTACCGCACCGCGGTGACCCGTCACTAAATTATCTAAGACGCTAACGTTGTAGTCTTTTTTTATCAGCTTATTAACAGCATGTGAGCCAATATAGCCGGCTCCACCTATAACTAATACATTCATCTATTCACACCCTTTACACTTGATTCAATGCATCGATAAAGCGAATAAACCCTGCTCTACCTTCATCTGTCTGTTTAAATACACCAGCATCTTCCAAGACGCGAGCGAATTTTAATGACATATTCTCTTCAATCACTGATTGGATTGACTCTTCAGTAATTGCTTCCGTATTGCTTGCCATCTCCACAGCCCATTCTTGATGAACAGGTGTCACTTCTTCTATAGTTCCTTTTCCTAATAGATACGCTTTAACCGTCTCTAATTCAGTCACTAATCTTGGTGGCAATACCGCTAAGCCCATCACTTCAATGAGACCGATATTTTCTTTCTTAATATGATGCACATCTTGATGCGGATGGAAGATTCCATCCGGATAGTCTTCACTCGCTCGGTTGTTACGCAGAACTAAGTCCATCTCAAACTTACCATCTTTAAACCGAGCAATTGGCGTAATGGTATTATGACGCTCTTCATCGGTATAAGCGATAATATCTAGGTCTTTATCTGAATATGCCATCCACTGATCTAAGATAAACGTTGATACTTCAACTAAATCTTCTGCTTTATTACTTCTTAAACGAATCACAGACATCGGCCAATAAACTAATTCAGCTTCAACCTGATCAAATTTATTTAATTGTACCGTCTTAAAGCCTTTAGCTTTTTCCATCGGAAATACGTGACGCCCACCTTGATAGTGGTCATGTGCTAGGATTGACCCACCTACACGTGGTAAATCAGCATTTGAACCCACAAAGTAATGTGGTAATACTTTCACAATTTCTAAGATATTATTAAAACATTTACGGTCAACCGCCATTGGCATATGGGTTTCATTTAAAAAAATTGAATGCTCGTTATAGTAAACATACGGTGAATATTGGAAACCATACGTTTCTTCAGGTAAGTCAATACGAATAATCCGGTGGTTTTGACGCGCAGCATGATTCGCGTGCCCTTCATACCCTTCGTTCTCCATACAAAGCACACACTTAGGATAGTCCACACTTTCTTGAGTTAATGCTTTCGCGATTTCCTTTGGATCTTTTTCGGGTTTTGACAAATTGATTGTCACTTCCAAATCCCCATACTCACTTTGTCCAGTAAAGATAATATTTTTCGCAATATTACGTGTTTTAATATAATCATTTTGTTGTGATAATTCGTAAAAATAGTCCGTCGCTTGTTCTGGATTCGCTTGATATTTGTCCCAAAACTTCTGATTCACGCTCGATGGGGGTGGTGTTATTAAATCCATGATTCTCGCTTCCAGCATCTCAGTCTCTGATTGCGTCACATCAATAATTCGCTCATCTTTTGCATATTGTACTAACATGTCCATGTACTCCAACAAGCTAACGTCCGCTTGAGCCACTTCAGGTAAACCTGCTTCTTTAAGATTTAAAATAGCCAGCAAGCGATTGACAGTATAATGACGGTCTAACGCATCCAGTACTTTTAATTGAACCGCTTTGTCTGTGAACTGATGAATTGTTTTTTGAATGTTTAAACTCACAAAATTCCTCCTATCAATAGTCTGCTTTATAATTTCTTCGCGCCGTCGCCAATTTTAGCGATATAAAAACTCGCATCATAACCGATTTGGTCTTTGTATCGTTGTCCTATTTGATTAATTGCTTCTTCCACTGCTTCTTTGTTTACTAAAGCAATAGCACAACCACCCATACCAGCCCCCGTCATGCGTGCACCAAGAACGCCTTTTTGATCCCAAGCTGCTTCAACTAAAGCATCTAATTCAGCACCAGTCACTTCATAATCTTCTCGAAGACTAATATGTGATTGATTCAACAGCTGGCCAAACTCTTCAAGTTGATTTGCTTTCAATAATTCAACTGCTTCTTGTGTTCGAGTATTTTCGTATACTGCATGTCGAGAACGCTTTAAATAAGTCTCATTACTAAGCAGTCCAGTATTAGCATCAAATGCTTCGTTCGATAAATCGCCTAAAGTCTGAATATTTAATTCTGTTTGAAGCTCCTCTAGCGCTGCCTCACACTCAGAACGTCTTTGGTTATACTTAGAATCAGCCAACTCGCGGCGTTTATTTGTATTCATAATCAAGATGACGTTATCACCAAATTCTGCCGGCACTAACGTATAGTCAAGCGTATTTACATCTAGATAGATGGCATGATCATTTTGACCCATTCCAATGGCGAATTGATCCATTATACCCGTGTTTAAACCAATAAAATCATTCTCAACTCTTTGCCCAATTTTCACTAAATCTAATCGCTCTAAGTCTAAATTAAACTCTGATTCTAATATGACTCCGATTAATAATTCTAAAGATGCAGATGACGAAAGCCCCGCTCCGTTAGGGATATCTCCGTAAATGAGTAAGTCAAATCCTTTGTCCACTGTATGTCCTGCTTCTCGAACATACTTAATCATTCCTTTAACATAATTCGTCCAATTATCTTGCTTATCAAAGATCAACTCTTGGTCTAAATCAAACGAAATAACACCCAATTCATCAAAGTTATCTGATATACAATTGACCGTCATATCATCACGCAACCTCACTAGCCCCATTGTTCCCTGTGTAATTGCGCAAGGAAGTACGTGACCTCCATTGTAATCAACATGTTCCCCGATGAGGTTTACACGTCCTGGTGAGAAGTATTGGGATGTTGAGGAGCTTTGAAATACCTCTTTAAACCGTGCTTCTAAATTATTTATCATTTTTTCTTTCATAACATACCTCCGTAATAAAATGACATCATTTTTTTATTTCTTGAATTGTAAAATTAAGCTAGAAAAATAAATAAACCATTTGTGGTACACTCAAAATAAATTTCCAACCACGAAAATTAGGAGAGTGACCACAAATGGCCTACACACATCTTACCATGAAAGAACT
>NZ_JBGQQX010000025.1:0-32204 GCF_045528525.1 Ruoffia sp. FAM 26255
AGCCAAGTGAATTCTCCTTTTAGTAATGTATGGTAACTTTATTATATAGGAATTCACTGGCTTTTGTGTACATACAAAAAAAGGTGTCAGTGAGATTTCTCTCACCAACACCAAAAATTCAAGAACCTAAAAAGCGAGCAATTCACAATTTAAGTGAACAACTCGCCTGCTTATATGCTATTTGTTTTAATTTGTTTTCAATAAATTATATCCAGGATAAATAGTATTTCTTTTTCTTAATAAGTTTGGAACGATTTTGATGACTAAAATTTGGCCTGCACTTAAAAAGATACCTTTAATTAAGTTAAATGGTGCTACAACTGCCAGGATATAACCGAAGTAATCATCAATTGGGAAATTCAACACCGTTGTATAAATGGGCAATGCAACATAATAATTAATTAACGACATTGAAACAACTAAACCAACTGTCAGAGTAATACTCATTAAAACAGCTTTAAATTTCCAATTAACTTTCTTAAGCGAATTTAAAATAAAGTGTGTCGGAATAAACATGACAACTGAAGCAGTGAAACTCATGAAAGCCCCAATTGGAAAACCTGCCTGCCCACCTTGTAAAATATAGTTAATTGCATCCCTTATAAACGCGACTACAACAATACCAACTGGTCCATGAATTAACATTCCAACTAGAACAGCTAAATCACTAAAATCAATCTTTAGAAACGGTGCAGCTGGTAAAATCGGGAATTCAAAGAATCTCAAAATAACTCCCCAAGCACCTAATATAGCCAACAACATCATCGTTCTAACCTGTGATCTTTTTTGCATTTTTTCTTCTCCTTTTTCGTCCCAAGACTAAAAAAGTACGCCTTCTCACCCTAATTTTTCCCAGGGTAAAAAGACGTACTTTAAAAGAATATACTCAAAAAAAGTGTATATCATTTAATCTTCTTCCATCCAGACTTTACTGTCGGTACTGGAATTTCACCAGATCAGCTCGATGCCTCGAGTTCGTGGACTTTACCACCGGTCGGGAATTACACCCTGCCCTGAAGACGTATTGTATTTTATTTAATTATATCTTAGCATATTCATTTGAATATGGCAAGTCCTTTGTGAATAATCACACAAAATTTTGAAGCTTAATCATCTAAAGCAATTTTCTTTAACTTATCCACTTCAAAAGCTGTTAAATCACGCCACTCGCCTGGCTGTAAAGTACCTAAATCTAAGAATGAAAATCTTTCACGTTTCAAGCGATATACTTCATGCCCTACGGCTTCGAACATATTTTTCACTTGGTGATTCCACCCTTCATGTATTGTTAACTGTACAACGGATGTTTTCTTGTCTTTATTTGTTGAAATAACTTTCGCACGGGCTTTAGAAGTTTTCTTACCGTCAATCATAACACCTTGCTCTAATTTAGTCAGTGCTTTTGTGTCAACAATACCGTTGACCGTTGCAATATATACTTTATCAATATTATAGCGTGGATGAGTTAATAAGTTCGCAAAATCACCATCATTTGTTAATAAAATTAATCCAGTTGTATCAAAATCTAATCGTCCAATAGGATAAATACGTTCTTCTACACCATGAATAAAATCCACAACTACTTGACGGTCAGTGGGATCACTCACAGCACTGATAACGTTTTTTGGTTTATATAACATAATGTATTTTGGTTCTTCTTTATAAATTGGAACGCCATCTACTTCAATAACATCCGTCTTAGATACTTTTGTACCTAGTTCCGTTACTAATTCACCATTTACTTTTACATGTCCATCTACGATTAAATCTTCACTTTTACGACGACTTGCGACACCCGCATTCGCCATTGCTTTTTGTAATCTTTCCATTTAGTTACTCATCCTCATTCTGATTATTTTCTTCGTCATATAATTCAATTGGCCATTCTTTCAAGTCAAACAATTCTTCGGAGGAAAGTTCTGCATTTAATGCAATGGGTTCAATTTCTGGTAAATCATCTAATGTCTTTAAACCAAAATAATCCATAAAGTAATCGGTTACCCCATATAATACGGGACGCCCCGGTGCTTCAATCCTTCCAATTTCTTTGATCAAATCTCGAGATATTAGTTTCTGGATTAAACTACTCGAAGAAACTCCTCTGATCTCGTCAATAGCCATACGCGTAATTGGTTGGCGATAGGCTACGATTGATAAAGTTTCAATCGATGCTCTTGTTAAGTTTTGTGAAAATGGAGCTTGAGCATATTTTTCTACATCTTCTGCCAATTCTTTTTTTGTAATTAATCGGTATCTTTGATTGAAATTGACAACTTCAAGCGCTGATGAATCATCCGTTTGAAAATTAAGTTTTAACTGTTCAAGACAGTCGTCAATGTTACTTATTGGCTCTTCTAAACTTTGAGCCAACTCTTGCCGACTCACTCCGTCATCACCTGCTACAAATAATATACCAAATACTCTCTTTATTAACTCATTCACAAATCTTACTCCTCTAATTTCTTCATTTGGATTGGATCATCTTTACTCTTTTGAAGAAAGATTAGATGTTGCTTTCTTACTAATTCCAACATCGCTAAAAATGTCGTTATAATTTCATTACGTGTTCCGTATTGGAAAAATTGATCAAGAGTCACTGAATCATTATCTGTATCAAATTGAAATGCGGCCATAATCTTATCCATCTGATCTGAGACCGTTAATGATTCATGTTGAATTTGCCTTTCAAGTGGTTCTCGACTCGCTGCTTTTTCAACAACACTGGCCATCGCCTCAGCTAAATCAGTCAGTGAAAGTGCATCTTCATCTAATGGGACAAATTCTTGATACGAACTTAAATCAGCCATCGGACGTGAAAATAGTCGCGCCCTCTCATCTTGTTTGATTTGTAATTGAGTCGCGACGGTTTGAAATTGTTGGTATAAAAGCAATTGTTGAACAAGAATATCTCGTGGATCGCCCTCATCGTAATCTTCTTCATAATCTGGACTTGGCTCAATCGGAAGTAAGATATTACTTTTAATCTCTAGCAACGTCGCAGCCATAACCAAATATTCTCCAATAATATCTAATTCTAACTCATTCATTGCCTCAATATACTTGATATATTGATTGGTTATCGCAGTCATGGGAATATCATTGATATCTACTTCCATCTGCTTAATCAAATGAAGTAGTAAGTCAAAAGGACCTTGAAATGACTCTAATTCAATTCTTAATTCTGTGTTTTGCAAACAATCTCCCCATTACATTCGTAAATTCTATAATGACTGATTATATTTTGTACTCCATTTAGCTAAGATATCCACCGTATTCATCGATCCAATAACCGTCGCATTAGGGTGTTGCTTACGCAGTAATTCATACATTTTATAACCGATACCTTCATCTCTGAAAGAAGGCACAACCGCAATTCGATGTACGATAATCGTTGTCGATGATGGTGTATCTTCATTTTGAGACTCTAACGTATTTTTTTCAATACATATTAATCCGATAAAATTATCACTTTCATCATTTTTATATAATAAAATATCAAAATTAGGATCCTCTCGGTATGACTCTAATAGATTGCTCATTTCACTTAAATTCGCTTTCTCATCGTCATAAGTATAAGAAAGTAACCCTAATATAATTTTTTCGTTTTTATTTTTTGAACTAATTAACATGGAAACCTCCTCGTCCCTTAATCACTTGAGTGATATTACCATGTTATGATAATTATTTCAAGAAATTGCATATTAAGTTGATTCTATATATGAACAAACACATTGAAAAAAGACATGATATACCTTTATAATTCAATTCGTTTTTTTAGTAGACATAGATATAAAATTGGCCACTTTCAAAACAAATCTTCTCATTATAAATTTACCCTGTCTTTTTCCAAATGCATTGGTTAAATTTGATTGATTAATTCTGTAATAAGTAATTTAAATCTTGGTTTTACTTTAGTAGAAACTTCTACAACTTCTTCGTGATTCAATGCAGCTTGCATACCAGCAGCTAGATTGGTAATACAAGAAATACCAAATACTTCTAAACCACAATGTTTTGCAACAATGGCTTCTGGTACAGTTGACATTCCAACGGCATCTCCACCCATCACGCGTGTTGCTTTTATTTCAGCAGGTGTTTCATATGTTGGTCCTGTAAACCAAGTATAAACGCCTTCTTTAATCGGGAAGTCATTATCTTTGGCAATGTCTTTTAATAATTGTTGACCGCGTTGACTATATGTTTCGGTCATGTCTACAAAACGTGGTCCATGTTCGCTAATATTTTGACCAATCAGTGGGTTAGAGCCCGTAAAGTTCAAGTGGTCAGTAATAATCATTAAATCACCTGGATTAAATGATTCATTTACTCCGCCTGCAGCGTTTGTAATAATAACTGATTCAACACCTAATTCTTTAAAGATACGCACAGGGAATGTTACTTTGTCTAAGTCATAGCCTTCATAATAATGAAAACGTCCTTTTAAAGCGATAACTTTTTTCCCAGCAAGTGTTCCATATACTAATTTCCCGTCATGTCCTTCAACTGTTGACACTGGGAAATTTGGAATATCTGAATAATCAAGTTGAATAGACTCTTCAATTTCATCAGCTAAATCACCTAAACCTGATCCTAAAATCAAGCCTACTTTTGGTTCTGTGATTCCTTTACTTTTAATATAATCAATAGCTTCTGTAAACATAGTTTATACCCCTTTTATTTTAATTGGTCTAAGAATGATTGTCCTTCTTCAGTTTGCTTCACTGAGAAGTTAGCAGAAATTGTCGCAGCGATATCACTGAAGTATGTTGCGTCTAATTCTTTCGGTTCTTTAATCGCTTTGCTATAAACTAATACTGGAACATATTCACGTGTATGATCGGTTCCAGAGAAAGTTGGATCATTTCCATGATCAGCAGTAATAATTAATAAGTCATTCTCTGCTAAGTGGTCAATCATTTCTGGAATGCGTGCATCAAAATCTTCTAATGCGTCTGCATATCCTTGTGTATTACGACGGTGACCGAATTTAGCGTCAAAATCAACTAGATTCGTAAAGCTCAAGCCTTTAAAGTCTTTATCCATCACTTTAATTAATTTGCCAACACCATCCATATTACTTTCAGTTCGGTGACCTTCAGTAATTCCTTGACCGTTAAAGATATCTTCGATTTTACCAATAGAAATAACATCAAAAGATTCGTCTTTCAAGTAATCTAAAGTTGTGTTTCCAAAAGGACTTAACGCGTAATCATGTCTATTACTCGTTCTTTCAAAATTACCCTCTTCACCTAGATATGGACGTGCAATAATTCGACCAATCATATAAGGATCTTCTAAAGTAATTTCTCTTGCGTACTCACAAATTTTGTATAATTCTTCTAATGGAATTACTTCTTCATGAGCGGCAATTTGTAGAACCGAGTCCGCTGATGTGTAGACAATTAAATCACCTGTTTCAATTTGGTGTTGCCCTAATTCATCTAAAATTTCAGTTCCAGACGCTGGTTTATTCCCGATAATTTTGCGCCCAGAAAAAGTTTCAATCTTCTCAATCAATTCATCTGGGAAGCCGTCCGGAAACACTCGGAATGGTTGGTCAATACGAAGACCCATGATTTCCCAATGTCCAGTCATTGTATCTTTACCTGCAGATACTTCTTCCAATTTAGTAAAATACGCAGTAGAGTTTTCAACTGGATCGATGCCTTTAAGTGGCGCTATATTACCTAACCCCATTTTTGTTAAGTTTGGTAATTTTAAACCAACCGTGTTTGCAATATTACCTAAAGTATTTGAGCCAACATCACCAAATTCTTTGGCGTCTGCTGCTTCTCCAATACCTACTGAGTCCATAACTAATAAATGTATTCTATCAAATGTCATATTTTTACTCCTTTAATCTATCGCTCTTGGAAATGAGTTACGATATATTTCTTGTAGTCGCTGTTTGGATACATGAGTATAAATTTGTGTGGTGGAAATGTCTGAATGACCAAGTAGTTCTTGTACCATTCTTAAATCGGCCCCATTCTCTAACAAATGTGTCGCAAAAGAATGGCGCAAAATATGAGGTGACACTTCGTGGTCGATTCCAGCCAAGTTCACATATTTTTTTAAATTTTTCCAAATTCCTTGACGGGTAAATTGTTTACCGCGTTGGGTTAAGAATAGAATGGTAGAATCGGTCGATTTTTTAGAATAAACTGGATAAACTTCCTCAAGATACTTTTTAATCCAAAATAGTGCTTCTTCACCGATGGGAATAATTCGTTCTTTATCCCCTTTACCGATTGTCTGTATAAAACCTAATTCCAAATGAAGTTCATTCATCTTTAAATGTGTTAATTCACTCACTCGCAAACCAGATGCATACATGACTTCTAAAATGGCGCGGTCACGAATACCATTATTAGTTTCCGCGTCCGGTGAGTCAAGTAAACGATCAATTTCTTTTGAACTCAACGTTTTTGGTAAATGTTTTCGATTCTTTGCCCCTTGGATTAGATCCATCGGGTTATGATCCATCTTTTGTTCCCTAATTAAATAATGGAAAAAGTTTTTTAAAGTCGAAATCATTCGATTCGTTGTACTTGCTGCAAATCCCGCTTTGTTTAGGCTTATAATATACAATTGGATTGTGTCTTTATTAATATTATTAATTTCGACAAGTTCCTGTTCATTAATAAATGTAACAAACTTCTTCAAATCTCTCATGTAACTTTGGATGGTGTTTTGTGATTTTCCTTGGTCAATCAATAAATAACGTTCGTAATCATCTATTAATTCATCCATTCAATCACTCCTATATTAATCCTTCAGAAAAATTCCTTTTTCCTTCTCTTGTGTAACACGGCCGTTCTTCATCAATCTTCCAACGGCACGTTTGAATTGTGATTTACTCAACCCTAAATAATTTTTGATTTCCTCAGGATCTGATTTATCGTGTAGAGGTAAGAATTTATCAGGTGTCTTACTTAAGACCGCATAAATCATTTCTGAATCATCATCTAATGCTTCAAAAGCACGTGGTTTCGCAGATCCATTTAAAGTACCATCTTTATGAACATGAATAATTCTTAATTGTACTGGCTCACCTACACGAAGTCGGTGTTCCATTTCACTTTCATGAACAAATATCTCGAAACCTTCGACAGATATCGCTTGAACACCCACACCTTTATTGCTTATTACTGTTGCACTAACTTCCTGATTCATCATACGGGCTGGTGCTTTGCGTTTTAATTTATTAAAATCCTCTTCTTGTGCTAGAACACCCCAAAAACGGTCTTTATTATCAACTTGATATGTTAAGTATAACTTATCTCCGTGACGAGGCCATTTTTTATTATCTTCTGGTAAATCATCCAGAGATACTACGACGTCTTTATTAATTAAACCAACATCAACGAAAATTCCAAGACTATATATTGATTGAATGACTCTTCCCCAACCATAATAACCTGGACGAATATCTGGTAATTCTACTTGCAAGATGTTCGTCTCGTCTTTATCTTGATAGATTAATCCCTCTACTATTTCACCATTTTCATAAGTTTCTTCAGTAGAATCCTTTGGGATAGTAAATGTAATCCCGTCTTTTTGGGCAAAATAATTTAGATCATTTTCATCTATAATTTTTGCTTCAATTATTTCTCCAAATTGAACCATTTAAGCCCTCCTTCTTATAATTTTTACTGCTATTTAATTTCTATTTTAACATAAAGTCGACATGGATTTCTTCTTAAACATCCATTATATATCCTTTATAATCTTTGTTACTTGTATTTTATGCGCAAATTCATAAAAAATGAGCACCATCAAATCGAAGTTAAAATACGTAGATTTGATGGTGCTCTTAATTAAAATGTAAGATTAGATACTTACTGTTGCTCCACGGTAAATGCGTCCACGACGAGCATCTACTGTAACTAATTCGTCAGCTTTAATTGAAGATAATGCTCCTTCAACTGCAACAATAACTGGAATTCCACGTTCAAGTCCAACAACTGCAGCGTGAGAAGTAATTCCACCTTCTTCAACAATAATTGCTCCAGCTTTATTGATTGCTTCAGAGTAATCAGCATCTGTGTTTTTAGCAACTAATACTGAACCAACAACTGTTTTAATATTTGCTTCTTCAGCAGAGTTTGCAATAACAGCTTTACCGATGTAGTTTCCGCTACCAACACCTTCACCTTGCCCTAACAATGTTCCGATTAATTGGATCTTCATTAAGTTAGTTGTACCAGATTCAGTTACTGGAACACCTGCAGTGATGATAATTAAGTCACCTTCATTTGCAAAGCCTTTTTCTTGAACCAATTGAGTTGCTGAGTCTAACATCTCATCTGTTGATCCTGGTGCTTCGATTTCGAAAGCTTGTACTCCCCATGTTAATGTTAATGAACGACTAATTTCGTTATCGAATGTCGCTGCAATAATATTAGCTTGTGGACGGTATTTAGAAATCATTTGAGCAGTATGTCCAGAACTTGTCGCTGCTACAATTGTATTAATAGCTAAGTTACGTGCAGTATGTCCTACAGCTTGACCAATCGCTTCAGTTAAGTCACGTTTGTCATATTCTTTAAGAGTAACCGCATCTTGACCAACTAATGCTTCTTCAGTACGTAATGCAATACTTGACATTGTTTTAACAGCTTCAACTGGGTAATCACCTGCGGCAGTTTCACCTGATAACATGACAGCGTCTGTTCCATCAAAGATTGCGTTCGCAACGTCTCCGGCTTCGGCACGTGTTGGACGAGGATTACTTTGCATTGAATCTAGCATTTGAGTTGCAGTAATTACAACTTTACCTGCTTCATTACATTTTTTGATGATGTGTTTTTGCACAATTGGAACTTCTGGCGTTGGGATTTCTACCCCTAAGTCACCACGTGCAACCATGATACCATCAGAAACTTCTAAAATTTCATCTAAGTTGTCTACACCTTCTTGGTTTTCAATCTTAGAAATAATCTTAACATTAGGACGTCCTTCTTCTTCAAGTACTTGACGAATTTCCATAACGTCTGATGCACGACGTACGAAACTTGCTGCAATAAAGTCAGCTCCTTCGCGTACTCCGAAACGAATATCTTTTTCATCTTTTTCAGTAATACCTGGTAAGTTAAGTGAAACGTTAGGTACGTTTACACCTTTACGAGATTTAAGAATTCCGTTGTTTTGGATTTCTGTTACGATGTCGCCATTTTCATGGTCGATTTCAGTAACTAATAAATCAACTAAACCATCATCTAATAAGATGTGTCCGCCAACTTTAACGTCATTAATTAATTGGTCGTAAGATACAGAGAATCTTTCTTCGGTACCAGCAACTTCTTCCATAGAAATTCGAACAGTTTTACCTTTTTCTAAAGTAACGATATCTGTTGCCATTAAATGAGTTCTGATTTCTGGTCCTTTAGTATCTAATAAGATACCTACGTTTTGTTTAGTTGCTTCACGAGCAGCTTTTAAAGTGTTGAAACGAACTAATTGCTCTTCATGATCACCATGTGAGAAGTTAAAACGAGCAACGTTCATTCCAGATTCAATTAATTGCTCCATTGTTTCTTGAGCGTCACTTGCTGGTCCTAAAGTACAAACAATTTTAGTTTTTTTAATATTCATTGATATTATTTCCCCTTTTAATTAAATTTAGTTTCCACGATCAGTTAATTCTTGATTTAATTGGAATAGATCTTGTCTAACATGGTGTTCAGTTTTTTCTAAAGTTTCTACAATATCAAATACAGTTAATTGCTCTTCACGAACACCTAAGTAGATAGCTTTTTGACCTTCGATTAATAAATCAACAGATCGAGCTCCCATTAATGTTGCGAAAACACGGTCACGTGCAGTAGGTGTTCCACCACGTTGGATATGTGATAATGTAACACCGCGGACACTTTGATCCGGCGCTAATACTTGGAATTGTTCAACGAAATTGTCAACATCCATCGCCCCTTCAGCTAGAACAACAAGTGAATAATCTTTACCTGCTGAGCGTCCTGCTTCCGTACGGCGAACAACATCTTCAATTAAAAATTCTTCTTCAGGTATAATAATTGCATCTGCACCCGCAGCTACTCCCGCCCAAATCGCAATATCTCCGGCGTGTCTTCCCATTACTTCTACAACAAAAGTACGGTTATGTGAAGCAGCCGTATCTGAAATTTTATCGATCGCGTCTAAGGCGACACTGACAGCTGAATCAAATCCAATAGTGTATTCTGTTCCAGGGATATCATTATCGATTGTTCCTGGAATTCCTACAGCTGGGAAACCTAATTTAGATAAACTTAAAGCTCCGGCAAATGATCCGTCACCACCAATAACCACTAAAGCATCAATACCAAATTTTTCTAATTGGCTAATTGCTTTTTCTTGATACTCTTTGTGTCTAAATTCAGGATAGCGTGCTGAATATAACATTGTTCCCCCACGGCGAATGTTATGATGCACATCTGAGAGTGTTAGTAGTCGGAAATCCCCTTCTACTAAACCACGATAACCATAGTATACTCCATAAACTTCTAAACCATGATGAATCCCCTGCTCAACAACTGCACGAACAGCTGCGTTCATACCAGGTGCATCACCACCACTTGTTAAAACGGCAATACGTTTGATTTCCATTTTCCACCTCTAATTCAATAATACAGATTGGTAAGATTTTTACCACTGCCGTTATTTTATCATTATTCATATATAAAGTCATATCATTTCATTTCTTTTTTTATGAAAGCAGCGTTTTCATTTTCATTTCATTGCTTTAACATCAGTAATTCAATGATTTATTTAAAAACTACCCGTTCTTGACCGAAGATTTCTTTCAGTTGTTGTTGCACTCGGTAACTATAACTAATCGTATAGGGCGAATCTAATTGAATTGTTCGTCGATTTCGGTCCACTAAAATGATATCTGCTGGCCCAAAATTGTCCAAGGCTAATTGCTTCACATTCTCAATTTTTGCTTGGTCTTGAGCGAAATCTTCTATTTGTATAAAACAACGACGAATGGTATTCGTTTGTTGCGGTGTTTTCTGATTATTTTTATATTCACTGACGGGTTTTAATGCATCAACGACGATTTGTAAATTTTCGCGCCGGTCAACACCTACCGTACCTTCGACAATTAATATATTATTCTCTTTCAGTAATTGCATACTTTTTTGATAAATCGTTGGGAAAACAACCACATCAACAGAGTAGAATTCATCCCCAATTGTAGAGAAAGCCATTAAATCATTTTTCTTAGTTCGAATTACTTTTACATTTTGAACCATCGCAATCAGTTTTATTTTTTTCTTTAATGGTGACTTCAAGGCTTGGGAAATATTAATAAAATCTGGATCATTTTCAATAATATCTTTATAAGCGTCAAGTGGATGCCCAGAAATCGTAAATCCTAGAGCTTCTTTTTCGTAATTTAATCTTTCTATTAGTGAATAATCTTCTTTCCAATCAATTTTTGGTTCCATTTCTTGAAATAAATTAATATTTTGTCCACTAAACTCAACGGATTGAATCATGGCAGATAAATTGTGTACTAAAGTGGCTCGATTCGCTCCGAAACTATCAAAAGCTCCGGCATAAATTAATGGCGATATCATCTCTGCTTTTAATAACTTGAGTGGTAATCTTTGTAGAAAGTTTAATAGACTTTTATATGTCCCCATTTGACTTCGATCTTCCAAGATGTGGTCAATAAGCTCACCTCTCACACCATTAACTGAATTAAACCCGATACGCAATCCTTCATCAACATTAAATCCTGCCCCACTTTTATTTATATCCAATGGTAATAACTTTTGTAATCTATGTTTGGCTTCTTGAATATAATGATTATAGGATGTTGATTGTGAACGTCCATTGTTCAGTATCGCTTGATAAAATTCTTCTGTATAATTGGCTTTTAAATAAGCTAATTGATAGGCTAATGTTGAGTAAACAACTGCATGTGCTCGGTTAAACCCGTAATTACTAAATTCATATATATAATTGTAAACTTCTTTAGCAGCGTGCTCTGTATGACCTTTATTGATTGCTCCATTGACAAAGTGTTCTCGTTCTTTCTCCATGACATCTACTTGCTTTTTCCCCATAGCGCGACGTAATATATCCGCTTCTCCTAGAGAAAATCCAGCCATATCAACAACAATCCGCATGACTTGCTCTTGATAGACGATAATTCCATAAGTCGTATTCAATATAGGTTCCAGGACATCATTAACGTACTCAATTTTTTCTTTGCCATGCTTTCTTCGAATAAAAGAATCAATTTGTTTCATAGGACCTGGTCGATACAGGGCGTTAACAGCGACAATACCTTCAAAGTTTTCTGGCTTCAGTCGTTTTAAAACATCTTTAATTCCGTCTGATTCAAACTGAAACACACCATTTGTATCGGCTTCTTGAAACAGTTTAATCGTTTCAAAATCATTCATCGGAATGTCCTGGGCTAAGATATCGATGTTTTTATTTGTTTTAATATTACGGATAATATTATCTAGAATTGTTAAGTTTCTTAATCCTAAAAAATCCATCTTCAGTAAGCCCATTTGTTCGACATCGTTCATTGTAAACTGTGTGATCAACAAGTCATTCTCACGGTCTTTAACGGGAATAATCGAATCAAGCGGAAAATCATTAATCACTACTGCTGCCGCATGGGTTGAGTTATGTCGAGGCAACCCTTCGATAGTTTGTGCCGCTTTAAAGATGTCTCGATTAAATTCGCTTTCTGAAACAATTGCTTGTAAGGAATTGGATTCTTTGACTGCTCGCTCTAAGGTCATTAACTGATTTTGATCAGATGGTATGGCTTGCGACCAGCGTTTTAATTGGTCACTATCCGCTCCAATGACACGTAAAGTATCTCGAACCGAAGCTTTCGCACCAAAGGTTCCCATCGTCACAATTTGAGCCACTTGCTCATGCCCATATCTCTTTTGGATGTATTTTAATACTGATTCTCTTTTATTATCTGGAATATCAATATCAATATCGGGCATATTATATCGTTCAGGGTTTAAAAATCGTTCAAATAATAAATCAAATTCGATAGGGTCAACTAGAGTAATTTGTAATAAATAGCTGACTAATGAACCCGCTGCAGAACCCCTACCTGGTCCAATACGAATATTTTTCTCGTGACAATATTTAATAATATCCCATACAATTAAGAAGTAATCACTGAAGCCCATTCGGTCAATGACTTGTAATTCATGATTTAATTGTTGGATATATATTTCATCTTGACCCTTACCAATGGTATCTAGTTGTTTGAAAGTCAATGCTTTGACATATTCCGCTGACGTTAAATTATCAGGGGCTTGATACTTTGGTAAATAAGATTGGCTCGAATCAATAGACACATTCAATGTTGCTACGAGTTTTTCTGTATTATCCCAAACTTCTTGTAATCCGTTATCAACATACATTGATCGAAGTGTTTCTTTTGGAAATAAGAAGTTTGATCCTTTTGAATACCTTAGTGAATGATCAATCGTTTCATTGTCTTTAATGGCTTCAAGGATTTGTAAACTGAAAGCTTCATCTACATTTAATGAATTCACTAATTGAGCTGCCACTTGTTGGATATGATTTGCTTGAGCAAAATGTGACAACATCTCAACTTCGGATTTATTGTATGGATAGATGGTCATTCCCATAAATACATGATTTTTCCCGAATACTTGATTAAGATACGTCACTATTTCTCTGCCATGATTGTCATCTTCATGAATAATGGCTTGTTCCATCTCACTCAGTCTTCCCGATGATATATATACTAAATCAGTGGCTTGTTGTTCAAGATAAGTCCAAACGTCTAAATCATCGATGTGATTATTTTCAACCATTCTTGATATTTTAATTAGATGGTGATAACCCGCTTCACTCTTTGCATAGAGCATAAATGGGTAACGCTCGTCTTGTCTGATACCGCCAATTAATGTAAGGTTTAAACCTATTAAAGGCTTTAAACCCATTTTATTCGCGCGTTTATAAAATTGTAACGCTCCATGAAGCACTTGATTATCAGCTAAACCAATCGCATCATAACCTAACCGTTTCGCTTCTTTAATATAATCATTGATTCTTAACGTACTACTCAAAAGTGAATACTCACTTTGTACATTCAATAACATCGGATCACCTCCTAATCATTCTCGTCAATATCATACCATATCACTCCTATTCCCTCTATCCTCAATCTTTGAGCGAGAAAAAACGCCTTGTTGGTTTTATCCAACAAAGCGCTCTAATTTACTTACAGAATTAACATCGCATCTCCAAAACTAAAGAATCGATATTCATTGTCTACCGCATGTCTATAAGCTTGCAGTGTTCGTTCTCGATTATAGAAGGCACTGACTAGCATAACTAGCGTCGATTGAGGTAAGTGGAAGTTCGTTATTAAATGATCCACCGCTTGAAACTCATAGCCAGGAGTAATAAAGATGGAAGTCCATCCTGAGCCTGCTTTAATGTCTCCATTATTATCGTGAGCAATGGTTTCTAAAGTTCTGACTGAGGTTGTTCCAACCGCAACAATTTTTCCACCGTTGTCTTTTATTTTATTAATGCGTTTAGCACTTTCAGCACTTAAATTATAAAATTCAGCGTGCATTTCATGCTCTTCAAGCTTCTCTACCGATACAGGTCTAAAAGTTCCTAAACCAACATGTAACGTTAATGGAATAATTTCGATTCCTTTTTCTTTTGCTTGATCAAATAACTCATTCGTAAAATGTAGACCCGCTGTTGGAGCTGCGGCTGATCCGTTTTCTTTTGCATAAACCGTTTGATAACGATCTGGATCTTCGAGTCTTTCTTTGATATAAGGTGGCAGTGGCATTTGACCTAATGTTTCTAATATTTCTAAAAAGACACCTTCGTATTCAAATTCAATAATACGTCCACCATGATCTAACTCTTCTTTAACTACTGCGCGAAGTTGAGCTTCTTTACCAAATTCGATGACCGTTCCAACTTTAGCACGACGAGCGTGTTTCACTAACACTTCCCATTCGTTCCCTTGAGTATTATTTAGAAGTAATACTTCTAAATGTCCACCAGTATCTGGTTTCACACCAAAGATGCGTGCTGGAATCACTCGCGTCTCATTGACTACTAAAGCATCTCCAGGGTTTAAATAATCTAAGATATGTTTAAAGTCAGTGTCTTCAAGTGTGTCATCTTCTCTATTAAGAACTAAAAGTCGCGAAGCGCTTCGGTCTTCTAGGGGTGTTTGAGCAATTAAATGCTCTGGTAATTCATAATCAAAATCTTTTGTCGTTAACATTCTATTCCTCTTTCGTTTCCATCCATGGGTAGCCTAAGTGTTCATAAGTTTTTTTAGTTGCCACTCGGCCTCTGGGTGTTCTTTGGATAAAGCCGTTCTGTAATAAGTACGGCTCGTACATATCAATGACTGTCTCAGTATCTTCACTGATGTTTATCGCAATCGTACTTAAGCCGACCGGTCCACCATCATACAATTCAATCATAGTTGACAGTAATTTACGATCAACTCCATCAAGTCCGTACTCATCAATATCAAGGACTTGCAGAGATTCATCTGTCACTGATTGAGTTATTCTACCATTACTTTTAACTTGTGCAAAATCTCGCACACGTCTAAGTAAACGATTCGCAATACGGGGTGTCCCTCGGCTTCTTAAGGCAATTTCTTGAGCGCCATGATCATCAATCTCAATTTGGAAGACATTCGCTGTTCGATTAACAATCGCTTTTAAATCATCCGTATTATAATATTCCAAATGAGACACAATCCCAAATCGGTCTCTTAAAGGTTGCGAAAGCATTCCTGCTCTCGTTGTTGCTCCAATCAGTGTGAACGGTGGCAATTCAAAGTGGATTGGCTGACTTGCTGAACCTTGTCCAATAACAATATCAACAAAATAATCTTCCATCGCAGAATACAATACTTCCTCTATAATACGAGGCAGCCGATGAATCTCATCGATAAAGAGAACGTCTCCTGGATTTAACTCATTCAATATTGCTAATAAATCCCCAGGTCTTTCTATGGCTGGCCCACTCGTTGTTTGTATTCCGACTTCTAACTCATTCGCAATAATCATCGCTAATGTTGTTTTACCTAAGCCTGGAGGGCCATAAACTAAAATATGGTCTAACGCTTCTTCACGCATTTTAGCTGCTTGTAAATAGACTGATAATTCTTTTTTTAATTTGTCTTGACCAATATAATCTTTGAGTAATTTTGGTCGAAGCAGTAATTGCTCTTGCATTTCTTCTGCTTCATTTAACGGTTCGTTTTGTAAAATACGGTCTTCATGACTCATACTCTGCCCTCCTTGTTAGTTTTTAATTAATAATTTGAAGGCATAACTCAAGCCGTCTTGGGTTGAGTTAAACTGCTCAGCTTTTATCGCTTTCTCAACGCGTTTAATTTCACGTTGCGAGTAACCAAGGCCTTCGAGCGCTTCGATGACTTTCTCATTAATCTCATCTGATGCACTTGTGTTTTGTGTTGTGTCACTCTTAGCTACTTCAGAGGCAAAGTCTAATTGTCCTCTCAAGTCTAGGACCATTTGCTGGGCTGTCTTTTTACCCACACCTGGAAACTTCGTGAGATATTGGCTGTCTCCTGATTCAATCGCTTGAATTAAGCCATCATGATCATCTAAAGCTAAGATAGATAAAGCACTTTTAGGTCCAATCCCGGACACTTTATTCAACTTGTGGAACAATTGTTTTTCATTCGCATCATAAAAACCGTATAAAGTCATTGAATCTTCTCGAGTAACTAACTCAACTTGACATTGAACTGTTTGACTTAAGTAGTCTTGCCAACGAAAAGGATTGGCTGTAATAATTTTATAGCCAATCCCATTAACATTGATAACAATATATTGTGGTGTAACAGAGTATAATATTCCTTCTATAAATTCATACATAGTCTAATTACTCCACCTGGCTTTTGTATTCACTGTAACCCGCTTCATCCATCTCTTCAAAAGGAATGAATTTTAATGAGGCTGAGTTAATACAATAACGTAAGCCACCTTGATCTTGTGGCCCATCGTTAAATACATGTCCTAGATGTGAATCAGCATCGGTACTTCTCACTTCAGTTCTAACCATCCCATGACTTAAATCAGTATTTTCGACAATATTTGTCTTCGTGATTGGTTGTGAGAATGATGGCCATCCGCAACCCGCATCATATTTAGTACTACTTGAGAATAAAGGTTCACCACTTACGATATCTACATAAATGCCTTTTTCATAAAAGTCATCATACTCACCCGTGAAAGGTCTTTCTGTTCCTTCGTTTTGTGTTACTTGATATTGAGTTTCATTTAAATTTTTAATTTGTTCTTGATAATCTAATTTAGCCATTATCTTCACTCCTATTTTACGTATTTAAGATATTCGCTATATCCTTTTTCTTCCATCTCTTCTTCAGGAATAAATGTTAATGCCGCTGAGTTTATGCAATAGCGCAGGCCACCTAGCTCTTCGATTCCATCTGGGAATACATGACCTAAGTGTGAATCAGCATCGGAACTTCGGATTTCAGTACGTTTACGGTTCAAGCTGAAATCATCATGTTCAGTAACAAATGATTCTTCAATTGGTTGTGAAAATGATGGCCAACCGCAACCCGCATCATACTTATCTGAACTTGAGAATAATGGTTTCCCACTGACGATATCAACGTAAATACCTTTTTCATAGAAATCATCATATTCTCCAGTAAATGGTCGTTCCGTTGCGCTCTCTTGTGTCACCTTGTATTGTAATTCATCTAATTTATTAATGTTTTCATTGTATTTTTCTGCTTTACTCATCTAAATACCCCTCTCTCGTGTGTATCTTGGATTCGTTTGAATAGTTTCTCTAAAGTGTTTTGATCAAATTCGACAAACACTGGGCGTCCATGTGGACAATGATATGGATCTTCTAATCCATCCAGTCCATGAATTAAAGCGATCGCTTGTTTATCATCTAAATAATGATTCGCTTTAATCGCGCCCCGACAACTTTGCATAATAATTGACCGTTCTTTTAATTCTTGAACTGTCAGATTCGGTTGCTTATTCAATAGTTCTACTAAATCCGTTACTAATCCTTCGACCTCTTCATAATACAACCAATCCGGATAACTTTCCAACTTGTAGCTTGTAGGTCCCATCAATTCTAAATAAAGACCTAATTTCTCGAATTGTTCTTCTAATTCGCTAATAATTTCCATTTCACTTGTCGTAAAATTGATAATAATTGGCATAAGCAGCTGTTGCTGAATTGAAACGTCGACTTCTTCGTTCATTAAGTCTTCATAACGGATGCGTTCTTGGGCCGCATGTTGGTCAATTAAATAAAATCCTGTCTCATTTTCTGCAATTAAATAAGTTCCATGAATTTGACCGACATATCTTAAACTGTAAAAATCTAAGGAATATCGTTTGCTTTCTTCTACAGGCTGCTTATTTGTTGTCGAAGGATCGAAGTCAGTCGTTTGAATTGTTTCGTTCGTTGGTTCGCTTCGCTGATAGTTTACTTCAGTCGGTTCTCCAATGGAGCTACTTCGATTTGAGTCATTATTATTGAGTGCATTTTGCAATTGCTCTTTATAATCTGTCAGTTTCGCTTCGGGCTCTGTATCTTGACCCCTGTTTGGTTCGTTATTTGTTGATGGTGTTTTTTGCGTAAAGTTAAACTGAACTGGATCATAATTTGTATTGTTTCTATTCACATTGGGCAAATCACTTTCTTCTAAAGAAGGGATTGGATTGACTACATCTAACGTTCTGTGCACCGCTTGTGTAATTAACTCACTTAATTCATCTTCCTTACTTAAGCGCACCGTTTGCTTAGTTGGATGAACATTTACATCGACCAGTCTTGGATCGAGTTGAATGCGAATAATGGCGATGGGGTAACGTCCAATCATCAATTGTCTACCATAAGCTTTGATTAATACTTCATCTAACATATAACTCTTCACTGAACGACCGTTAATAATCCAATGGATATATTGTTTGCTCGTACGAGTTAAAGTAGGTTTAGAAATGAAACCATTGATCGAGAAATCATCCGATTCGCTTTGGATTGGAATTAAATCTCTTGCTAATGCAGGTTGATACACACTCGCAATCACTTGTTGAAGATTATCGTTTCCATGACTGGCGAAAATCTCCTGACCATTGTGAGTCAGTTTAAACCGAATGTTAGGATAAGCTAAAGCAATATTTTGGATGAATTTTAAGGAATGACTTAATTCTGTCTTGATCGTCTTTAAATGTTTAAGTCGCGCAGGTGTATTATAGAATAAACTATTCACTTCCACCGTTGTACCGATCTTCGCTTGAGTCAATCCTTCTTCAATGATCTTAGACCCTTCTATCTCAATAAAATGCCTACTATCGTCATCTTCTGTCATTGACTCGACACGAACTTTACTTACAGAACCAATACTTGCTAGAGCTTCTCCACGGAAACCTAAGGAATTGATATTGAATAAATCTGTTGTTTCGTAAATCTTACTTGTCGCATGTGCCATAAACGCCATAGGTAAATCTTCGGCAATAATCCCTTTACCGTTATCGCTCACTTTAATTTGTTGAATACCTGCTTCGATTAATTCAACAATAATTTGTGTACTTTCTGCATCGATAGCATTTTCCACTAATTCTTTTACTACTGAGGCAGGTCGTTCAACGACTTCCCCAGCAGCAATTTGATTCGCTAAAAAGTCTGGCATTTGCTTGATAATTCCCACAATATCACCTCCAAATAAATACTATAGTTCTTGATGCCATTCATAAAGTTTTTGCATCGCTTCAATGGGTGTCATTTGATTAATATTCAACGAACGTAAATCATCCATAATAGATTGAATATTATCTGGTACCTTTTCTTGTACTAATTCAACTTCTCGCTCAGCGAATAAATCTAATTGGACTGCCCCAGATTCACGTAAGTTTTTCGCATTGGATTCAAGTTCAACTAAAATTTCTTGACTCTCTTCTAAGACGCTCTCTGGTAAGCCAGCTAGTTTAGCTACGTGGATACCGTAACTTTTATCTGCCGGTCCATCCAGCACTTTATGTAAGAAAATTAAATTTCCTTCGTATTCTTGCGCGCCAACGTGAATATTTTTTACTTCATCAATCGACTTATCTAATTCAGTCAGTTCATGATAGTGAGTTGAGAATATAGTCAGTGCTTTAACGTTTTTTGCGATGTATTTAATAATCGCTTCAGCTAAAGCCATCCCATCAAAGGTCGCTGTTCCACGTCCTATCTCATCAAATAATAGTAAACTATTCTCTGTCGCTTCTTCTAAAGCCACATTCGTCTCCATCATCTCAACCATGAATGTACTTTGACCACTCGTCGTGTCATCTGAACTTCCAATACGTGTAAAGATTTTGTCTACGATTGGCAGTTTTGCTCGTTTAGCCGGAACAAAACAACCGATTTGGTTTAAAATAATACAAAATGCAATTTGGCGCATAAATGTACTTTTACCAGACATGTTAGGCCCAGTCAGTAAGAATAAAGATCGATCATCATCTGCCGATAACGAATTAGGTACAAAATTGGCTTTCCCAATTAAACTTTCGACAACTGGATGCCGTGAGTCTTCTAATTCAATTCTTTTAGCTTCATGGGTTAATTCCGCTCGCACATAGTCTTCGGACTCACTAATATTAGCAAAGTTGACTAAGACATCGAGTGTAGCTACTTCATGAGCAAGTTCTTGTAAGCCGCTCACATATTTGGCTACATGTTCTCTCAGTGCAATAAATAAATCATACTCTAAAGACGTTGATTTCTCTTGGGCCCCAAGAATAGTAGCTTCAATTTCTTTCAGTTCTTCAGTAATATATCGCTCGGCATTTGTCAGCGTTTGTTTACGAATATAACGGTCATCATTAAAGTTCGCCGCTTGAAGTCGGCTAATTTCTATATAATAGCCAAATACTTTATTGTAACCGACTTTTAACGTTTTAAGGCCTGTCTGTTCACGTTCTCTCTTTTGTAGCTCTGAGAGCCATTTTTGACCGTTCTCCAAGGCGTCTCTATAGGTATCTAATTGTTCATTGACTTTGTCTTTTATAATATTTCCTTCAGTGATTGAAATGGGTGGATCGTCCACTAATACTGAATCAACATATTCTAATAACGGTTTATATTCATCTAATAATTTAAATGGCGTGCTATTCACGTCATTAGCTAAATGATTGTTTATGACTTCTAATATCTTGTTGATTCTAGGAATACCTTGTAATGAATTACGTAATTGATTTAAATCACGTGCTGTCGCATTTCCTAAACTGATTTTCGTTACGAGTCGTTCTAAATCATAGATTTGGCTCAAACTGTCCATTAAATCCACACGTTCAAAATAAAAGCCCATTAAGTTTTCAACTTTTTGATGACGATCAGTTAAATCATTCATATCAAGCAAAGGTTTATCTAACCATTGATGTAATTTACGACCACCCATGGCAGTTTTAGTTTTATCAATCAAGTCGAGTAAAGAACCTTTTTTCTTTTGCGAACGTAATGAGCGAGTCAATTCTAATTGTGACTTCGCATAGTAGTTCATTTGCATATATGAACTTAGTTCATAACGCTCGACTTCTTTAATATGCTCTAAATTAGTAATATAAATACTTTCTAAATAGCCATAAAGCATATTTAAGTTTATTAATTCATAATTGGTTGGTTCAGCTATCTTCCATGAATGTGTTAATTCATGACTACTTTCGAATAAAGTAAAGAAACTACCTAAATGTTGTTTTAATTTCTCTAATAATTCAGTATCAATCTTGGAATCAATGATCACCTCTGAAGGGTTAATTCCTTTGACTTCGTTTACTAATTGATTCCAGATAGTCGTTTTGGTTAAATATAATTCCCCTGTCGAGATATCAATGTAGCTTAAATAATAACCATTATCACCGATATGGATACACGCAAGATAATTATTTTCTTTTGTCGGAATCGCATCATCTTCAAGAATTGTCCCAGGTGTCACCACTCTGACGACTTCTCTTTTGACCATCCCTTTTGCTTGTTTAGGGTCTTCCATTTGTTCACAAATCGCGACTTTATAACCTGCTTCAATTAGGCGTTTTATATATTCTGTGGATGAGTGATATGGAACCCCGCACATTGGTATCGGATTATCAGCATTTTTATTTCTGGATGTTAAAGTGATTTCTAATATTTTCGATGCTTGGATTGCGTCCTCATGAAATAACTCATAAAAATCCCCTAAACGATAAAATAAGAATGCATCCGGATAACTTTCTTTAATCTTTAAATATTGTTCCATCATTGGCGTTTGTTTCGTCTTTTTTGCCATTTACATCTTCCTATCTAATTTGCTGATATATTGTTTTAATTGATTTTGCTAACCCTGTTGATGGATTGATATCGATGACAACTGCACTAATAACTGCTTCATTCGAAATCTCTTGTTCTAATCGTGTTGGCAATTGGCTTGTAAAACGTCGAATGGAATCTTCTTTACGGAAACCAAGCACGCTATTTAAAGCACCTGTCATGCCGACATCTGATATATAAGCTGTCCCTTGTGGAAGGACTCTGCCATCATTTGTTTGAACATGTGTATGCGTTCCGACAAGTGCAGAAATTTGTCCATCAAATAAAAAGCCCATCGCTTGTTTTTCACTCGTTGTTTCACCATGAAAATCAATAAAAATATGGTTTGTTCTTTTCTTAACCGTTTCGATTAACGGCTTTAAGTAATTAAATGCATCGAGTGAGGGTTTCATAAATACATTCCCTATGACATTAATGATAGCCAATTCCTTATCATTCACTCTAACATAGTGAACACCTTTACCTGGTGTTCCTTCTGGCATATTGACCGGGCGCACTAAACACTTTGCGTCCGAAATGAATTCGTAAATATTTCGATTATCAAATGCGTGATTTCCTAGTGTAATCGCATCTACTCCAGATGACATTAGCCATTTATAAAGTGTTTCTGTAATTCCATGTCCGTCTGCAATGTTTTCACCATTTGCTATCGTTACTTGTGGTTTGTGTTCTTGTTTCAGTTGAGTTAAATATTTTTTAATTGCCTCTTGCCCACTTACTCCAACAATGTCGCCTATAAATAATATTTTCATGCGAGTCCTCTTTCCAGTTAATCTTACCTAGTATCATATCAATATTTTCATGTAAAATAAAGCCGACAGAATGATTGTTAACGTCAAGTAGAAATCGGCACTTTTTGCCAATTAGTTTTCTGCAGATTCTGCTCGATAAGATTCGGCACTTATTTCTAATCAAAAACTCGTTGCCGATGTTTCATTCGATAACTTTCATCGTCCATCTGAATAAGCTCTACCCGATGGAGAAGGCGATCCAGAATAGCTGTTGCGACTCCTTCATCGCCTAATAGTTCTCCCCATTGATCTGGACTCTTATTTGAAGTCAGAATGATTGAACTACGTTCATATAAGTAGTCAACCAGCTGAAAGAACTGGTTTGCCTCCATTGGATCCATAGCCATATACATCAAGTCATCGATGATCACTAAGTCAGATTTTTTAATCCGATTTAATGCAATCTGTGATTTCCGTGTATAATCGCTTGTTTTCAGAATCGTCGTCAGTTCTCCCATCGGGAGAAACATGACTTGATACCCTTGCTCGATCGCTTCTAATCCAACTCCTACTGCTAGATGAGTTTTGCCGACACCAGGCGGTCCAAGAAGAATGAGGTTGTATTGCTGCTCTAACCAATTCATTTCCTTTAGCTGGCGCATTTGCCGCTCACTGAGGCTTGTTTGCTCACTTAAATCATAGTCCTCAAGCGTCTTTTGATAAGGGAATTTCGCCCATTTTAAGCGACGGGCTTTGTTTTTCTCTTCTCGCTTTGTTAGTTCGTATTTCAAGAGATGGTTTAACAGTTCATAATAAGTCCAAGATTTTTGCTCAGCCTCTCGCATTAATACAGGAAGCTCAAGCGAAACCTCAGATAGGCGCAGCTGTTTAAAGGCTTGCTGTAATTCTTCCAAGCCATTACTCATTCACTTCACCGCCCAAAATTTTGACATACTCACTGATTGAGCGTGTGGATACTTGAATACCTGATGAAGCAGTCGAAGAGATTGATTCGATTCCTTTCGGAATATCTCCTGGCCTGTGCTGGTTCAAATAAGCAGCGACGTCTCTAAAATCATTGGCGCTCCATAGTTCGTTTTCAATACAATGTGCGAGTGCCGCATCCCTTTCTTGGGGGTATGTTTGAATGCTCTTTTCCAAGACCATAAACTGATCGCGTACATACCGTTTATACTTTTCCGTTATTTTATCAATAAAGAGAATGGCTGCCTCTTCTTGTTCGAATAGGTCAATCATGGCTGTGCGGTATTTTTGCAGTGTTTTTTCCCGATCACGACTGTGGTTGCGATTTTTTATCAATTTACCTTTTTCTAAAGAAAGGGTATGCCGCGCAATTTCATCACCTGTAATCTTATGTAGAATAACCAATTCTTGGCCTTTTTCATGAAGATAGACTTGATTTGAACCGTCGGTTTTATAGGTACCAAGCGGTACCGAATAGCGGTTCCCTCTAAAGCGAATCGTATTGTCTTTATTTACGGTAGCTGTTATACTATTTCTGAAAGATATATCTTTGTGTTTGATTGAAGAGACTGGTTTCAAGTGTGCTTTTTCCAGAAGGAACACTGAATCTGGTCTCTTTTTTGTTGTGCCGTGTACTTTATGATTTCCTGTGCGTTCCAGCCAGGAGCGAGATTTCTCATTCCAGTCATCAAGTCCATCATAGACCCGATTCTTTGAGAAGTTAGCCTTTACATAACCGACGAAACGTTCAATTTTTCCTTTTGTTTCGGGATCTGACCCGCGGCACAAGTAAACATCAAAACCTAAGGCTTGTTGATATGCTTGAAAGTCTTGGGTGAGTAAAAGGTCTCCGGCGTTCTCACTGACCGCGATTAAATTGTCTTGGTCATAAACCATTTCTTCAGGCATTCCGCCAAAGTGACGAAAGGCATTTTCATGCGAACGAATGGTATCTTGTGTCGTAAAGGGCCGGTCCAACCATTCAAGATATTTGTAGCGGCTATGCGATAAAACAAAAGAGATAAAATACAGCTTGATTTCTTCTTTGCTTCTTGTCTTTTGCTTCGTTTGACCCCAATCCACTTGGATTTGCGCACCCATCTCTACTTCGGGAATGGCTTCATATTGCCGGATTTTTTTACGTTTAGGGATCGCATACTGATCTCTCAGATGTTTGATATACGAGCGTAGCGTGCTTGAGCCGACCTGAAGATCCGGATATTCTTCCAACAGCCAATCCTCAATTTGAGCAGCCGATAAATCGCTGTGCTCCTTCAGCCACTCCAGAATTATGTCTGCGTAAGGATCCAATTTCTTGGCTCGATTTTGTAAAGTATATGTCCATTCGGACATTTCCTTAAAGTCCTTTGCCAGATATTTCCTCACCGTGTCTCGATTCACTCCAACTTTTCGTTCAATTTGACTTTTATTGAATCCCAATCGATGTAATCGATGGATTTCATGATAAATACTCATCTTTTTTTCGTTCACCTTTCATCCTCCAATTCAATTGATACTGCAAAAGTATAACTGAATTGGTTCTTTTTTTGGAATAAAGTGCCGAAACTTATCTAGCAATAATTGCTGAATCTAATTTAGCATTAACAATGATCCGACTTCATCTGATTGTTGCATTATATTTATCTTTTTTAGCTTTTTAAAATTACTTTAATACCAAAAAAATAAACTACGAGCATTAACGCTCGTAGTTTTAACTCAATTATTTGGCATATTCGACAGATCTTGTTTCGCGAATTACCGTTACTTTAATGTTTCCTGGATAATTCATCTCAGACTCGACACGTTTTCGAATGTCATGAGCCACTTTAGCCGCTTGGGCGTCATTGATTTTGTCTGGTCTAACTGCTACTCTGACTTCTCGTCCAGCTTGAATTGCGTAAGCATGAGAGACACCATCAAAACTTGTTGAAATTTCTTCCAATTGTTCAAGTCGACGTATATAATTCTCAAGTGATTCACTTCTAGCACCAGGTCTTGCTGCAGAAAATGCATCTGCTAAAGCAACTAACACTGATATCATTGAAGTTGGTTGAGTATCTCCATGATGGGAAGCAATTGCGTTAATAATAACGTCTGATTCTTTATAACGTTTTGCAATCTCTGTCCCAATCTCAACGTGTGTACCTTCGATTTCATTATCTAATGCTTTACCTAAATCATGTAGTAAACCAGCTCGTTTAGCTACGACAACGTCTTCACCTAATTCACCCGCCATATAGCTCGTTAATTTAGCTACTTCGATTGAATGTTTTAGGACGTTTTGACCATAACTAGTTCGATAAGCTAGTCGACCAATGATTTTAATCAAGTCTGGATGCAGTGAATGAATGCCTAATTCAAATGTAGCTTCTTCACCGACTTCTCGAATTTTTTCATCAACTTCTTTTCTAGCTCTTTCAACCATCTCTTCAATACGAGCAGGATGAATTCGTCCATCTTGGATTAATTTTTCTAAAGCAATTTTTGCAATTTGGCGTCGGATTGGATCAAATCCACTTAACACGACAGTATCTGGTGTATCATCAATAATTAAATCGATACCAGTTAAGCTTTCGAATGTTCGAATATTTCTACCTTCTCTACCTATAATACGACCTTTCATATCGTCGTTAGGTAATTGAACAACACTCACTGAATTGTCTGTGACAATATCGGTTGATGTTCTTTGAATTGCTTGTAGTATAATATTCTTCGCATTACGGTCTGCTTCGTCTTTAGCTTGTTGCTCTGCATCACGAACCATTATTGCTATGTCTTGAGTTAAACCATCTTTTGTTTCGTCAATAATTAACTCTCTTGCATCGTCTCGAGACAATGCTGCGACACGTTCTAATTCATCTTTTTGTTGTTGAATTATTTCATTCACTCTTGCTTCTTTATCAGTAACACTTTGTAGTCGTTTGTTCAAATCATCTTCTTTAGATTCAATATTTAATTCTCTTTTGTCTAAATTATTACCTTTTTGATCTAAATTTTCTTCTTTTTGAATTAAACGATTCTCGGATCTACTGACTTCATTGCGACGCTCTTTTAATTCCGCCTCAATCTCATTACGGTACTTTAGATTTTCTTCCTTCGCTTCGAATAGCGCTTCTCGTTTAAGATTTTGAGCTTGTTTAATTGCATCGTCAACAATGACTTCAGCATTTGCTTTCGCACCCTCAATACGTTTATTGTCTGACACTTTTTTGATTAAAAAGCCGATTATAATTCCAACTATTAAAGCAACGATCGCGAAGGCGATTGACATAAAGTCCATATGAGTCACCTCCTGATCTATGTAATTTTAAAGTATTCATTTTAGTGTTAAAATTAAGTAAAATAAATAGTGTGCAACCACACATACTATCATATGACTATTTTGTCAATTAGTCAATCAATCACAATTATAAAATATAGATATTTTCAAATTATTTTCTAATAGAAATCTCGGAGTAGGTGCTCAGGTCTATGAATGCTTAACTTTGAAGCTACCTGATGTAAATCGCTTACTATATTTTTTAGTTTATAAAATATTATTTAATTATTTTTCCTCGGAACTATCTAAGGGGATTATTCTTATGATTAAATTAAAGACCAGCCAGCCTGCTATAAAGTATAACAGGCTAACTGGTCTAAATTATTGGAATTAATTATCTATTATTATTCTTCGCTATCTAAAGGTAATTCAGTGCTTTCTTCTACTTTTTCTTCGTTAGCTTTTTCTTCTTTAACTTCTTTTGGTGTGAAGTAGTGCTCACGCACTTGAGCTTCAACAACTTCTAGAATATCTGGATTCTCTTCTAAGAATGTTTTCGCATTCTCTCGTCCTTGTCCGATTCGCTCTTCACCATAAGAATACCAAGAACCTGCTTTTTTAATGATTTCTAAATCAGCAGCAATATCAACGAGTTCTCCAATTTTAGAAATCCCTTTACCATAGATAATATCTACCATTGCTTCTTTAAATGGAGGGGCTACTTTATTCTTAACTACTTTAATACGCGTTCTATTCCCTACAAAGTTTCCGCTATCTTTAATTGATTCCGCACGTCTGACTTCTAAACGAACTGATGAATAGAATTTAAGTGCACGTCCACCAGGCGTTGTTTCAGGGTTTCCGAACATAACACCCACTTTTTCACGAATTTGGTTAATGAAAAAGGCAATTGTTTTTGTTTTACTAATTGAACCGGATAATTTTCTCAATGCTTGAGACATTAAACGAGCTTGAAGACCAATATGAGTATCACCCATCTCACCTTCAATTTCAGCTCTTGGAACTAATGCTGCAACAGAGTCAATAACAACGATATCAATGGCTCCAGATGATACTAATGCATCCGCAATTTCTAAGGCTTGCTCCCCTGTATCTGGTTGAGAAAGTAATAATTCCTCTACATCGACACCTAAATTTGCTGCGTAATCTGGATCTAATGCATGCTCAGCATCAATGAAGGCAGCTAAGCCTCCATTTTTTTGAACTTCTGCAATAGCATGTAGTGCAACTGTTGTCTTACCAGATGATTCTGGTCCGTAACATTCAATTATACGTCCTCTTGGGTATCCACCGACACCTAAAGCAATATCTAATTGTAAAGATCCAGTTGGTACAGTTGAAATACGTGTATCCGTACGATCTCCAAGACGCATAATTGCACCTTTACCAAAGTTTTTTTCAATTCCCTTTAATGCTAAGTCTAGCGCTTTTCTTCTATCTTTATCTACCATTACTTGTGCCTCCATTTCATTTCTATTACATTGTAGCTTTACTTTTATCGTTTTGCAAGCAAAAAACGAACATATGTTCTATTTATTTAAAAATTCTTTTACTAAGTTTAAAACTTCAAACTCTGCCACTTCTCTTACAACATTTCTAGGTTTATTTGAGATGTTTAATTCTGCTACTTGGACTGGATGATTTTTTGCTGCTAGAGCAACAAAGACCTTTCCTGGGGGATGACCTTCTAAAGATTTCGGTCCTGCTACACCAGTTAATGAAATAGCTAAATCACTACCAGTTAAATTTAACGTTCTCTCAGCCATTTCTTGTGCAACTTCTGCGCTGACAACCGTATGTTCTTTAATAATTTCTTCCGGTATCCCAAGCATTTTGACTTTTTGTTCTGTTTGATAAGTAACAAATCCACCAACAATGACGTCTCCAGCACCCGGTGTATTCGTTAACTTTTCTAGGACTAAACCACCCGTTAAACTTTCTGCTGCCGATAATGTTTTGTTATGTTTTCTTAATTCGTCGACAATGAATTTTTCAAAAGTTTGCTCAGACCCATAACCAATAAAATTCTTCGTAAAGCGTTGACGAATTTGTTCAGCTAATTCATCTAAAACATCTTCGGACTCTTCATAGGTTTCAGAATTATATGTTAAACGAATCGTAACGCGTTTAGGTTTAGCGTAAATAGCTATCGTTGGGTTTGTTTGAGTTTCAATTAAATCACTCAGTTTATCTGCAACGAAAGATTCCCCTACGCCATATAAATTAATGTATTTAGAAGTAATAACACCTTGCTTAGCCATCACACTTCTAATAAACGGTTTGACATGTTCATTTAGCATATGCTTCATCTCAAATGGAGGGCCAGGTAAAACGACGTAATATATCGTTTTATTATCTTTTTCTTTCGTGTAGATTAACCCAGCTGCTAGTCCTACTTCGTTAAGAATTGTTTCTCCGCCTTTAATCGTTAAAGCTTGTCTATAATTATTCTTTGTCATCTCACGATTTTGATCTTTGAAATAAGTTTCGACTCTCTCGAGTTGCTTCTTGTCGTGATATAATTCCTCACCTAAAAATTCAGCCAAAACATGCTTTGTAATATCGTCTTCCGTTGGACCTAAGCCTCCAGAAAGAATAATTAATTCAGATCTAGAAGATGCAATCTCTAAAGCTTCATTTATTCTATCACTATTATCTCCAACAACAGATTGATAATACGTTCCAATTCCAATATCCAGTAATTCTTGTGCGATATCACTCGCATTAGTATTCACAATGTAGCCCATTAATATTTCAGTACCTACAGCTATAATTTCTGCCTTCAAAAAAACTCCCCCTATATATATACAAGAAAAATGGTCAATTCCATTAATTTATTTTAAAAATAAAACAATTTACCCCAGATAAAATTATCATGAAGTAAATTGTTCTAAAAATAATATGCTGTTGTTTATTTAAAACGAATTAGTTTTTAATTTTATTGCGTATCAGCAAAGACATGTCGACCTTTGTAAAAATACTCTGCTCCAGAATATACCGTAAATATTAAACAAACGTAAATTAAAATGGTCGAAATAGGGATATTGAATAACGCAAAACCAATATCGTCAAATAAGTAGAATATTATCGCAAACATTTGAGTAAATGTTTTAATTTTTCCTGGCCATGCGGCAGCCATTACTTTACCGCTTTGAGTTGCAAGTAATACTCGCAATCCAGTAACTAGTAGTTCGCGACTTACAATAATCACGACTACCCAACCTGGAACTGTATTTGCTTGAACAAGCATAATTAAAGCAGCAATAACTAATAGTTTGTCCGCCATGGGGTCAAAAAACTCTCCAAATGATGTAATTAAATTATGTTTTCTAGCTAAGTAACCATCTAAATAATCAGTAATACTGGCAATGGTAAATACTAAACCAGCGATAAATTGAAAGACTGGAATATTTGCTCCCAATACATCAATATTGCCAAATTGATTTGGTATATACATTAAAATGATGAACACAGGAATTAAAAACATTCTTGCTACTGTCAGTTTGTTAGCAATATTCATTTGCATGTTTATTCAGCTCCCTCCGTACCATCTTCTGGTGCTAATACAGCGGGTCCTTGGAAATCTTCTTCAGAAGTCGTTGCGTCTTCTTCTGGTATATCTAATTCGATAGCATCATCTTCAGTTTCCACTCCACTATCTTCCGCTGCTGTAAAGATCATCGTCTCTGTTAAGTATTGTCCTTGAGGCTCAATTAACGTACCATTAACTGATAAATTAGCTCCCTCAGGATATCCGAAGGAAATTCTAACTTCTTGAGTACCTGGAGTCACGGTATGTTCTAACACTTCATCTTCAACAATGGTTGTATCTTGTACAATCACACCGTCTTCAAATACACCAACCCACACAAAGTTATTTCCTTCAAACTCAAAAGTATACTCTGAGAACGGTGCATTCAATTCATAAGTCGTAGCCTCACCAGGTTGTGAAGTTAATGTTAAAACTTGATCTCCAACCATTATATCATTCTCTCCAAGCGCTGGCTCTTCAGTAGTAGTTTCAGATTCAGCATCTGATTCTGTCGCTGGCTCGTCCTGTTCAACTGATTCCGGTTCAACAACACTCACGATACTCGTCGTCTCACTTGAAACCGATTCTGCAGGTTGGTCGTTTTGACCGATACTATTAATCGCAAAAACTAAAGCAATCATTATTCCAATTACAATGGCTACTAGTAAGATTACTGGTAAATAAGCAACGACCGCATCAAAAGAATTATTTTCATTAGTAACATAACGTTCTGCACGACTCGGAATTTTATCGCCTTCCACATCTTCAGAATCGTTTGAATTGTCAGAACTTGAAGACAATTCATCCTCATATTCAATTAATAACTCATCACCATCTAAGCCAACCATATCAGCGTACTGCTTAATAAATGCTCGCACATAAAAACTGCCAGGCATTTCATCGTAATTACCCAATTCAATGGCTTGTAAATATTTTTTTTGAATTTTTGTCATTTGTTGTAATGTATTTAGGGTGTAACCTTTTTCTACACGCGCTTCGCGTAATTTAGTTCCCAATTCGCTCATAAAACAGACTCCTCTTTGTATCTAAATCTATACTACTGTATTATAGCATAGAATTTAAAGTTAGTAATCTCTAATGTAAAGTATTTTGTCATGTTTTAATCTTATAAATTTAAGACATATATATCATAGAATTGCTTTTGATAATCGAGTAGGAGACTAGCCATTATTTGACTAGTCGACCTCTCACACCACCGTGCGTACGGTTCCGTACACGGCGGTTCAATACCTTGCGTAAGCAGACTCTACCAATTCGCTTAGTGGAACTAAGC
>NZ_JBGQQX010000026.1:0-31964 GCF_045528525.1 Ruoffia sp. FAM 26255
TACGCCATTAGAAGTATATTGATTTCCTGAACGAAGTTTAGCTTTTAAAAAATCACCAGTTAATCCATCAAAAGCGACTAATGGATGATAACCGTTCGTTCCATAATGAGCATTATAATCTGTCTGTTCTTGGCTACCGAAGGTATCCGAATGGGTAGAATCTAAATCAACAATCATATTCGTATCATTACGAATAAGTCGTGCTTGATCAATCACTGTTTGATTGAGTGTCTGGAAATCTTCGATCGTTTGTTCCGTAATTCGATCGAAAAATCGAGAGATAGAGGGTTGCGAAGCCCATACTTCATCAGTTGAAAGAGCTTGTAATAACGGATCGTGTTGTAAGATATCCGCTGATAAATCGGTTTTATAGCCAGCGATAATCTGAAAAAGTAATTGTTTTAAAATCTTATGGTTATCGTGTAGCCAGTAGCGACGGTCTTCATTAAACGAAACGACGTCTTTAGAATGCTCTGTAAAATGAAAAGCGTCCATGAATTCGTCGACCAGTGCCAACCCAGAATCACTCGATAAACGACCACCTGTATGAGAGACATGTAAATTATTATTGAATTTTGCTGTAGTTTCTTGTAAAGTAACCATTGAGAGGACCCCTTTCTATTGGTTGTTTGTTGTGAATTAACCATATCAGAAAGGGGTTCTTTTTGCATCACCTAACGGGTGATGAAGCAATTTACTACAAGTACTATAATCACAACATTAATTGACATTTTTAGAAAAACTATGAATTATTCAGGACACTTAAAGTTTTCATAAAATATTTTAATTCGGTGATGAAAGCTGTTTCATTTATACTTTTTTATTTATTTTATTCCCGCTTTATAAAGTTAGTAAACAATATCTATCAGTCTTTGTCCGTAATACATTATTTTTATTAGAATAAGATTAAAATAATTATTGATTTTTAATCTTAATTATTATACACTAACTTTACCAACAAAAAAGGAGGCAAAGTATTATGCAAAAATCTAACCCAAACATTCAATCTAACAGTCATCGATGCTTTGCCATCCAAAATATAGCTTTATTATTATTATTAGACATGTGATAGGATTTTAATCATTAATGATTAGAGTCCTATTCCTCGTGAATTCGGGCTCATGTCAAATGACGAGCCTGAATAACTCAGGCTCGTTTTTTTGTTGACTATTACTAAATAAATGAGGTGGTAAAAGTGGATAGCTTATCAGACTTATCGGATTTATCAGTTTTATACATGACTTTAAAATACACAATTTACCAAATTAAACTAGGAGGAACTTAAATGTTCAATTCAATTAGAAAAAATCTTACAAAAATTATTGCTACTGCTACCATTGCTACTAGTGCGTTCACGCCTGCCCTTACTGCTTTTGCCCAAGATGAAGATCCAATTAATCTAGGTGTTATTTATGAATTATCTGGTGCCGTAGCAGCTTACGGAATTACACAGTCCAACGCCATTAAGATGGCGGTTGAAGAAATTAATGAAGATGGCGGAGTGATGGGTCGTCCTTTTAATATCGTTGAGTACGATACTAAATCAGATGATACGGAAGCTGCAATGATTGCGACTCGTTTAGCAACCCAAGATGATGTTGTTGCAATGATTGGTCCTGCGACAACAAGTCAAATGCAAGCAGCAATCCCAGCAGCAAATGAATATCAAATCCCATTAATTTCTCCATCAGTGACTAATAATGATATTACCTTTGATGACGATGGAAATGTTCAGCCCTTCGTATACCGTTCATCATGGTCAAATTCATTCCAGGGTTCTGGGATAGCTAAATTTGGATACGAAAATATGGAAGCAGAAAAGATGGTCGTTCTATATGATAACTCAAGTGATTATGGTTCTGGGCTATATGATAATTTTGTTGAAGGTTATGAAGGAGAGATTGTCCATACTGAAACTTTCACACCGGAGATGAATGACTTTAGTGCGATTATCTCAAACATTGCTGCTCAAGATTTTGATGCAATTACTATACTAGCCTTTTATCAAACTGCTGGTCCAATTGTTAAACAAGCACGCGAGTTTGGTATCGATGCTCCAATATTAGGCTCGAATGGATTTGGTAATGATATTATTTATGAATTGGCTGGCGCTGAGAATATGAATAACGTCTATTACGCTTCACTTTACCCTATTCAAGATGAAGACGAATTTGTTGAAAAATACCGTGATCAATTTGACTCAGATCCAGATATGTTTGCTGCTCTAGCTTACGACACAATTTATATGCTTAAGAGTGCCATTGAACAGGCAGGTAGTGATGACCCAGTTGCAGTCAATGAAGCGCTTGAAAATCTTGAAGAATTCTCTGGAATTACCGGTGACTTTACCTTTGATGAAAACCATAACCCGACAAAAAATGTTGTAAACATGATTGAAATTCAAAATGCTGAAGAAACTGCAGTTCATGAAGTGGTTTTTGACTAAAAATAGAAGTACCCAAAAAAACAGTTACGAGCTTGAATTCAAGCTTGTAACTGTTTTTTGGTGTCTTGTTATTTGTTAGACATTACTTCTAAACGGTATCCATCTGGATCTGTAATAAAGAAGTATGTAGTTGAATTATCTGATAAAGATTTCATTTCGGTCATTTCATAACCAGATGCTTTTGCTTTTTCGAAAGTTTCTTCTAAATTATCAACACCTAAGGCTAAATGACTGAAGCCATTACCAATTGTATAAGGTTCAGAATCATAATTGTAAGTAAGCTCTAATTCAAAATCACTTCCAGGAACCGTTAAGTATGATAAAGTAAATTTATCTTCCGGAAAATCTTTCTCGCGACTCACTTCAAAATCAAATACACCCATATAGAATTCTTTTGATGCTTTTAAATCTTGTACACGAATACAAGCATGTAGTAATGTTTGTGCCATTCCCTCACTCCTCATTTATAATAAATTAAATATATCAGACAAACGAATGACAAACAAATTATTGGCCTTACATATCCATCGTTGAGAATGCAAATGGTACTAAACCTTCCACACTAGTTTCTAAAACTTTCCCATCCTTACGCGTTAAGTATACAGGTGTCTCGGGCTCACAAAATTCGACCATCACTTGACGACAAATACTGCAAGGCGGTAGAAATTCATCTGTATCGCCTGAAACCGCAATCGCTTTAATTGTTTTAGGTTGATAGCCTTGACTGATTGCTGTGAAAATTGCGCTACGTTCTGCGCAATTAGTTGCACCGAAGGAAACGTTTTCAATGTTGACCCCAGTAAATAATTCTCCATCGTTCATTTCGATCGCTGCACCAACTCTAAAATTTGAATAAGGAGAATACGAATTAGGTTTAATATTTATTGCTTCTTCAACTAAATTATCTATCTTTTCTTGCTTCATACTAACACCATCCTTTTATTTGTAACTATATTATAGCTTATTATCAGTTAAAATAATTATTTTTTGTCAAAAAAAGTCTTTTAAGTGAAGAAGTTACCCCTCACTTAAAAAACTTTATACATGACTAGTTATCAAATTTATTTCTTAATTGTTCTCCATCAAAAAGGTACTCATTATCTTCTGTTACTAAAACTGGGATACCTACTTGATTTGTTTCTTTTTTATCATTAAAGACAGCTTCATTATCACGAACTGCCAAGAATTCTTTTAGGTTAGAAATCGATTCAGTGATATTCACACTTTTGAAACGAACCTCTAAACGGTTCAACTCATTTAGAAACGATTTGGTGTCTGGACATACATCACTATAATATAAAATATTGTTTTCCATTTTTTCACTCCTATTTATTACCTAATTTATTTATACGTTACATTCCTCATAATTTCAACTATTTTGATTTGCTCATCATTCAACTTTTAAGTATAATTGGACAGTGAGTGATAAAATTCGATAAAAAAACTTGAATTCTATTTAATATTTATTGTCATATTAATGGAGGTAACAATGGAAAAAAATGAAAAAAACGATAACCAAAGTTGGTTGCTTCGTTTCGTAAAAGGTATGTTTGTTGGATCAGGCTTTATTGTTCCTGGTGTCAGCGGGGGTGCACTCGCAGCAATCTTCGGTATCTATGAAAGAATCATTAATTTTTTAGCTAATATTACTAAAAACTTTAAAGAAAATGTTCGCTTCTTTTTACCGGTTGGTATTGGGGCCTTGGTAGGTATTGCCATTCTGTCTTGGGGAATTAGTTATTTACTTGGTTCTTTCGAAGTCATTATTACTTGGTTCTTTATTGGTGCTATTGTTGGAACCGCTCCGGCACTTTGGGCTGAGGCTGGGAAAGAAGGCCGTGGTAAAACAGACTATATCATAATGATTATCGCTTTTGTTTTCGGTATTATTCTACTCGGCTTTGGGAATCAATTATTCGATGGCGCTGTTCAACCAAGTTTTATTGCCTGGATGATCTGTGGTGCTTTAATTGCCTTAGGTATCTTAATACCAGGAATGAGCCCATCAAACTTTATCCTTTATATGGGCTTATATCAAGCAATGGCTGATGGTTTTAAAACTTTTGATATAAGCATCATTATTCCTATCGGAATTGGTGGTTTAATCACTATTTTATTACTTGCTAAAGTGATCGAGAAGATTTTCAGTACAAATTATAGTGAATTCTTCCACTTTATCGTTGGAATTGTGTTGGCATCAACTTTAATGATTGTACCTCTTGGTTCAGCATACGCTGGCTTTAGCTTTTTAGAATTCTTGATGTGTTTTGTATTATTCACTCTGGGTGCTCTTTTAGGCTGGTGGATGTCACAACTTGAAAATCGTTATAAGTAAACTAATATTTAATAAAGCTCCTCGTTTAATCCTGATATTGGATTAAATGAGGAGCTTTTTGGTACAGCTGATTATAAGACTAGTTCTGCTTCGACAATTTCTTGGATATATCTTTGTGTATTATTCTCTGCATGCTTAAATGTAATTATGTCTAAAAGCATCGACAGTGCGCTATTCCCTAATTTTTGAGCATTAATATCCATGAATAACTCGTACTTTTCACAAGATTTATGAGACTCATATGCTTTAAAAGTTGCCATTGGAATAGGCTCTTTTCCAGCTGTTTCCCAGCCAGAACGAATCCCCCGAGCAACCAGCTGGTCAGCTATAACCACCCCATCTAATTCGGGCAATTCTAATAATTTTTCAACTAATTGATATCCCACGTTTGATAGGAATTGAAACTCATTAAATACAAGCGACTGATCCACTTCTATCCCATGCTCTTCAAGCGCTTTACGATACCCTTCATATCTTAATTCGATAAAGTTTAACGACTTCTCTCCCCCAACAAAAGCAATCTTTTTCCTGCCTTGCTTAATAATTTGAGAAGTTATTTCATATGACATGCCTTCATTGTCATTATCCACTGAGTTCACCGCCTTAATTGTTGGCGTTCCAATAACAACAAAAGGAAAATTAATTTCTTTTAAGAAGTGAATAATTTTATCATTTATTTTTGAATAAAGAAAAATCAATCCATCGACTTGTTTACCAAATACCATAGTCTTAATTCGATCAAGTCTCTCATCTTCCGTATTTCCTGAACTTAAAAGTAATGTATACTTTTCTTCATTCGCCACTTCATTCATACCACGTAATACAGTTGGAAAGAATGGATTTTGATAGAATGTATCTGTATTATCTGGCAATACTAAGCCAATAATACGTGAGGTACTATTAACAAGACTTCTTGCGTTCATATTTGGATAATACTTTAATTCATCCATAATTGTTCTGACTTTTGTCTTTGTCTTTTCACTGATTGATGGGCTATTTGATATAACCCTAGAAACAGTAGAGGGAGAAACTCCTGCTACTCTAGCAACATCTTTTATTGTTACTGACATTTTTACACCTCAATCTGATAATTCGTCCCTTTTACGCAAACGATTGCGTTTTATTAAATTATACTAAAACAGCGTCCTTAAAGCAATCATAGATTGTAATAAAATATTGTAATCGCTTTTTTACGAAAACGTTTGCTTTTTGTTTGTTTTTCTCCTATAATCGACTTGTATTAATTATAACATATCCTTTCCGTTGTGTAAGAGCTTTCATATATTTTAACGAAAGCTTTTGCATAACGGAAAGGATACAAGAATACTATTTTAGTAGGAGGTTAAACAATTTGACACGTACAAGTGGTGTATTAATGCACATATCATCATTGCCAGGCCCTTTTGGCATTGGAACGTTTGGACAATCTGCTTATGATTTTGTTGATTTTCTAAAAGAGACGAAACAAACACACTGGCAAATTCTTCCGTTAACAACAACCAGTTACGGTGACTCGCCTTATCAGTCCTTTTCAGCTTTTGCGGGTAATACGTATTTTATAGACTATACTCTTTTAGAAGAAGATGGTTTATTAGTGAAAAGTGATTATGAATCAGTCAACTTTGGAGATGATCCTGAAAAAGTGGATTATAGTTTAATTTACAAAGTTAAACGCCCTATCTTAGAAAAAGCTGTGAAACGGTTTATTGAACTGGGCGATTTTGACGATTACTACCACTTTGAAGAAACAAATAAGGATTGGCTCATTGATTTTAGTGAATTTATGAGTATTAAAGAAAGTTTCAATGAAGAACCTTGGTATAACTGGGATGAAGCGAGTATTAATCGAGAACCTGAAACAATGAAGGAATATCGTGAGATGCTCAGTGATCAAATTACTTATCATAAAGTGACTCAATATTTATTCTTTAAACAATATAATCAATTAAAGAAATATGCGAATGACAATCACATTCAAATTGTTGGGGATATCCCTATCTACGTATCTAGAGATAGTGTAGAAATGTGGGCAACACCTCAATACTTCAAGATGAAGAACAAAGTAGAACCAACGCACGTTGCTGGTACACCGCCAGACAGCTTTTCAGATGACGGGCAATTCTGGGGGAATCCGATTTATGATTGGGAATATATGAAGGAAAATGGCTATGACTGGTGGATTTGGAGATTAAAAGAAAGCTTTAATCTATACGATGTTGTACGTATTGACCATTTCCGTGGATTTGAATCTTTCTGGGAAGTTCCTTACGGATCAAAATCATCGGCAGCGGGTCAATGGACAAAAGGTCCTGGTTATGACTTATTCAAACATATTACTGATGCCCTTGGTGAATTAAATATTATCGCCGAAGACTTAGGTTTCATGACTCAAGAAGTTATTGATATGCGTGATAAGACTGGTTATCCTGGTATGAAGATTTTACAATTTGGTTTCAATGGTTTCGAAGATAGTATCGAACTACCCCATAACTATATTCCAAATACTGCAGCCTATGTGGGAACACATGACAATATGACTGCTCGGGGATGGTACGAAGATACTACGAACCAAGCAATGAGAGACCAATTAGATTCTTACTTAAACAGACGTCCTGGAGAAAAAATATCTGAAGCATTAAACCGTGGAATCGCTTCTTCTGTGAGTAATTTCGCCATTTACACAATGCAAGACTTACTCGATTTAGATAATAGTGCCCGAATGAATGAACCATCTACCATTGGGCATAACTGGCAATGGCGTATGTTAGACGGTGCGATTGATAAACCTCTTAAAGAGTCATTAACTAAACTCACTGTCGAGTACTTCCGTGCACCTCAACAATATAACCCTGAGCAAAATGAAGAAAACACAGATGAATACGTTGAGTTGGAAGCATCAGACACTAAAGGTGAGTATCACCCAGCACCAGAATTAGATGATGTGGAAACAGATATATAAGAGTTATTAGTGTCTATTTACTTTTATAATCAGTAATATATATGTAGTACGTTACTTAAAATAAATCAACCCATAAAGGAGTTCAAAATGAGTATTTTAGAAAATTATGTTTTAGATAACTTTGATAAGCCGATTCGTGAGTGTTCGGATCAAGAGATGTATAAGGTCTTACTAGATCTTGTTCGTGACAAATCACGTGAATTACCTACAAATGATGACAAAAAGAAGAAATTATACTACTTTAGTGCGGAATTCTTAATTGGTAAATTATTATCAAATAACTTATTAAACTTAGGTATTTACGATGAAGTAAACAATGAGTTAATCGCCAATGGTAAAAACATCATGGACATTGAACAAGCAGAATTAGAACCTTCATTAGGTAATGGTGGATTAGGTCGTCTAGCAGCATGTTTTGTCGATTCAATTACAACTTTAGGTATTAATGGTGATGGTGTAGGGCTGAATTATCATTTTGGTTTATTTAAACAAGTCTTTAAAGATAACCAACAAACTCAACTCCCTGATCCATGGATTACGGAAGAATCGTGGTTAATCAAAAACGAAAAATCATATGAAGTGCCATTCAATAACTTTACTTTGAAATCAACTTTATATGATATCGATGTCCTAGGATATAATAGTGATACTCGAAATCGATTACGACTGTTCGACTTAGATTCAGTAACAAGTGATATTATCGAAGAAGGAACGATTCACTTTGATAAGACTAATATCGAAGAAAACTTAACATTATTCCTATACCCTGATGATTCAGACCGTGAAGGAGAATTATTAAGAATTTTCCAACAATACTTTATGGTATCGAACGGTGCGCAGTTGATTCTTGATGAAGCTGTTGCTCGTGGAAGTAATTTACACGATTTAGCAGAATATGCAGTCATTCAAATTAACGATACTCACCCTGCTTTCGTTATTCCAGAAATGATTCGTCTATTAACACAACGTGGTATTGATTTTGATGAAGCCATTCAAATCACTCAAACAATGACAGCATTCACTAACCATACAATCTTAGCTGAAGCTTTAGAAAAATGGCCAATAGATGAATTAGAACAAGTTATGCCAGAAATTGCGAACATTATCCGTGAATTAGATAATCGTAAAAAAGATGAATTCCCTAATAATCACGCCGTATCAATTATTGATGAACACGACCGTGTACATATGGCACATATGGCTATTCATTATGGTTACAGTACCAATGGAGTGGCTGCATTACATACTGAAATCTTAAAAAATTCAGAATTAAAAGCATTCTATGATATTTATCCGAATAAATTTATTAACAAAACAAACGGTATTACGTTCCGTCGTTGGATTATGGACGCAAATAAAGAACTTGCTGACTTCATTGATGACCTTATTTCAGATGAGTGGAGAACTTCAGCGAATCTAGAACCATTATTAGACTTTAAAGATGATGAAAATGTCCTTACTAAATTGCGTGCAATAAAGTTTAATAATAAACAACGTCTAAGTCATCGATTAGAAACTATGCAAAATGTTACGATTAACGAACATTCAATTATTGATGTTCATATCAAACGTATTCATGAATACAAACGTCAACAGATGTTATTACTTTATATCATTCATAAATACAATGACATTAAGAATGGTAACATTCCAAAAACACCAATTACAATTATCTTTGGTGGTAAAGCTGCAGCAGCTTATACAATCGCAAGAGATATTATTCATGCTATCTTAACTGTATCTGAAATTATCGCCAATGATGATGAGGTCAATGAGCATTTCCAAGTAGTTATGGTAGAAAACTATAACGTAACGCATGCACAGTACTTAATTCCGGCTACAGACATTTCAGAACAAATTTCGCTCGCATCTAAAGAAGCAAGTGGAACAGGTAACATGAAATTCATGCTGAATGGTGCCTTAACATTATGTACTTTAGATGGTGCTAACGTTGAGATTGCCGATTTAGTTGGTGAGGAAAATATCTATATCTTCGGTAAACGAAGTGAAGAAATCGTAGATTTATATGCTACAAATGGTTACAACGCTCGTTCATACTATGAACGCGAAACAATTAAACCGTTAGTTGATTTCTTAATTGATCCTAAGATGCTTGAATTAGGTAACGAAGATCGCTTATCTCGCTTACATTCTGACATGATTAACAAAGATTACTTCATGGCTTTAATTGACCTTGAAGAATTCATTGAAACCAAAGAGAAAGTTTATGAAGATTACGAAGACCACGATACATGGACTCGTAAAACATTAATTAACATTGCTAAAGCAGGATTCTTCTCTTCAGATAGAACAATTAATGAATATAACCGTGATATCTGGCATTTAGAACAAGAAATTAAAAACGTAAATTAATATAATGTTTTGATACATGAGCAAAAGGGCAATTCCGTTTGGAATTGCCCTTTTTTTGTTCAAATTAAATAACTTTACGTTCAAATGGCTCGATACTAATTCCGTCATTCAATACTTGTTTTGCATATTCTTTTGCTGCAAATAACGAGTGGTCTTTATAATTTCCACATTCGATTGCTATTGTTGCTTCAATCACATCTGCTTCAATAATTATATTTAAGACTTTCTTTAATGCTTCTGCAATCTCTTCTGGACTGTGATCATTCCAAGCAACCATGTAGAAACCAGTACGGCAACCCATTGGCGAGATATCGATAAGACCTTCGATTTCATCACGCATATGAATTGCTAAGAAGTGCTCTAATGTATGAACAGCACTGGTTGGTAAAGTATCTTTGTTAGGTTGCAGAAATCTTAAATCATACTTCTCAATTACTGCTCCCTTTTCATGCTCTTCTTTACCCGCTAATCTTACATAAGGTGCTTTTACTTTGTTATGATCTAACGAAAAACTTTCTACTTTAGCCATTATCATTGTCCTCCTTGTTTTATATAGACGTATTCTTGTTTTCTTTCATATCATATCTTAACATAACCTAGAATAAAGGTCATTTAAGAAATATTTCAGAAAAAATTCCAGCCAGCACCGGGGGAGATGCTTGCTGGATCGTAGATTTTGAATGATTTTGTTATATTATTTTCTATCTCTTTAAAGTTTTGTATCCCATTAACCACAGAATGGATCTGCTGAGCTTACACCTTTGAATTCAGATTCGCCAGCTAATTTCTTAACTAGTTCTTCCATTGTTACTAACATACCATCGTAAGTATTAATGTATGTACCTACTTGTGGAACGTCAGCTAAATCGAATGGATTTTGAACTGAAACATAAATAGTTGGAATTTCGTGTACATAGAATGGGCTATCTGGAGTACCTTTAGACGCTGGCCAAATAGTACGTTGGATAGTACCACCACTGTTAACATCTCCAACATTAATGATTAAATCATAGTTATCAGTTAAGTTAGCAATTGGTTGTTTTTGAGCATAAATGTTCGCAATAGCTGGTCCACGTTCTTCTTCAGGTTACTTCATGATTTACTCTTGAGTTGATTCTCAAATTGATACTTCATATCCGCGTTCTTCTAATAATGCTTTCAAATGGTCATGTGCTTTTGGTTTATTACCAGCGATCATAGCATCAAATCCACCTTTAATATCTGAAACTGGTACTAATAAGATACGTTTGTAACGTTCTGGTGTTACTGGGAATAGAATTTTTTGTTTATCTTTAACTAAAGTGATTACTTTATCTGCAACTTCACGAACAACTTCTGTGTTAGCTTCTGTTAAGATTCTTGTTAGGACTTCTTTCTTAGTAACATAATTTCTTCACGTGAAGAGTTATGTAAACCAATTTTAGCTTTAAAACCTAAAGTACGTCGAATTGCATCGTGTAGTCGTTCTTCAGTTAATAGACCGTTTTCTAGTCCTTCTTTCATCCATTGGAAGTCTTCATCTGGATCATTGAAGAATAAGAATAAGTCACATCCAGCTTCAATCGCTGTTGGTCTCATCTCACGACGAGGGAATGAAGCAGTCATCGCTACCATGTGTGAAGCATCTGTTAAGATATTACTGTTTAATCCAACTTTACCACGTAATAATTCGTCTAATAAAGTCTTATTTAATGACGCTGATAAGAAATTATCTTCGTCACGTTCTGGGTGTAATGCCTTTTCTTATTCTGGTAAGTGAATATGTTCAGGAGGGAACTGTCTAGATAATGCACCGGTGGAAAACTTTTTTGGTTTATTGAAGCAAGAAATGTACTGCGGTGAAACAATTGAAAGTATCGGGGAGTTAGAAGCACGAATCAGATCATATATTTACTGGTACAATCACGAATGTATTAATACAAAATTAAACGGCTTGTCACCTATTCAATATAGGTGACAAGCCACTTAGAAAAATATTCGATTAAAGTCCATTTTTAAGGGTCACTACATTCAGTGGTGTTTTTCAAGTTTGTCTACTTTTTATTCTTTTTTCAAGTTGTTTTTCTTATTTTGTGATAAACTTCTGCGGTTCGTTACAATATGAATTCGCATCACATCTTCCGCTAAAATCGGATCCCTACTTTTAATTGCATCCATAATCTCTCTATGCGATACAATCGTTTCCTCTTTGATTCGGTTACTTGTGTAGTAATCATAATAACGAGAAATCGATTGATTAATTATCGAAACTAAGTTTGACATAGCTACGTTGCCACTCATTTCAGAAACTAACTTGTGAAATTCAATATCCTTCTCAATATGCTCATCACTAAATGCGCCAATTTTTTCTTCGATTTCCAAACGTATTTTGTCTAATTCTTCAATTTGCTCGTCTGTTGCATTTGTCGCTGCCAGACCAGCAACACGTGGTTCTAGAAGATACCTAATCTCAAATAAGTCTTCTGTTAGTTTAAGTGTATCTTTTACAAAGCTAAATCCCAGTGGATCATCAACGATTCCTGTATTCTCACTAACATAAGTTCCTGAGCCTTGTCTGACTTCAAGAATATTACGTGATACAAGCGTACGAACAGCTTCTCTTAATGTACTTCGCCCGACATTCACTTCTTCTGCTAACTTATATTCGTTCGGAAGTTTATCTCCTGTGGATAAGTTATTCGTAATAATGTAGTTTAAGATAGACTCACTTGTTTGTTCAATTAAAGACTTAGCAGTCCCTTCCATATTCTTTCCTCCATATCATCTGATGTCTTCTATCATATATTACACTTTTTTTACGTTTTTGCAAATGCTTTCAGTGTTTTTTTATCGGCTTCACATCATTTTATATCATATATGTATAGAGTATTTTGGATTTCTTTACGCATATCCTTTGAGCGCCATTCTTTTACATAACCCAGTGAATTCGTTATGTAAAGCGTTCCTTCCCTCTCAACTTCTCCTCTAAAATGAACATGACCCATAATACTTTTCTCGATGGGGTAATTTTCATATAAGGATAGTAAATCATCTGTAGCAATATAAGCATTAAAAAAATCGAAGACTCTATGAGGTAATGGCATCGTAAATTCTGGAATAGTAATCATATGAGTGACTAAAATGTAGCTTTCAGCTTGTAGTTTTTGGATATCTTTTTCGATGATTTCTGCAAAGTATTTCGACATTTCTGGATCTTCTTTTGGCCATTGGATATATTTCTTATCCTGCCAAGTTACACCTTTATAGCGCCCTTTTTTAATTTTGTCTAAGCTAAATTTTTCTTTATTGTATTTCACATAATTGTACCAAGCTGTATGACCAACTAGACCAACATTATTATTCAACATGATTGGTGATTCGATGAGACATTGAGGATGTTCTTTGTATTGTTTATAGATGTTCATCGTATTTATATCTGCTTTATCTGATGCTCGGTCCCATAAATCATGATTGCCAGGAATAAAATACACTTGAATATTAGTTTGACTTTGTAGTTTTTCAACAACATCCGTTGTTGTCTTGTAACTATTCGTAATATCTCCACCGATAACTAGCGTCTCTATGGTATTCTTCTTAATTATTTCTGACATGGTGTCTAAATAATCTTGTACTTCATAAGTAAAATTATCAACATGTAAATCGGATATAAAACCTATGCGCATGCTTCATTCGCCTCCCTCTCAACAATTTGATAGAATCAAAAAAACGGTTCTTTTTGATATATACATGCTCTATTAAAGCACAGTATATAACAAATTTAGAACCGTTTCCTAATTATTTCTTTGTTATTTTAATTTGATTGTGGCAACTAAATCACCTTTAGATACCGTTCCACTTGCTTTTACATCGATATTTTCAATCACTTCTGCGCCGTTTGTAAACACAATAATCATGTCTTTATCTTTATCATTTGCTTCGAGTTCAGATAAATTAACGTCTGCTATATCGTCACCTTTTGAAACTTGAGTGTTCTCATTTACATGAATGGTAAATGGCTTACCTTCTAGAGAAACTGTGTCGATTCCCATATGTAGTAATATTTCTAATTCACCGACTGTGAAACTCACCGCATGTTTTGTTGGGAAAATGTTGTCTACTTGTCCATCTACGGGTGAACTGATTGTACCATTATTCGGTCTAATCGCAAAGCCGTCTCCCATCATCTTTTGAGCAAAAACTTCATCTTGTACATCTTCAATATTGACAAATTCCCCGTCACACATTGCATAGACATTAACTTCTTTTACTACTTCTTTTTTATCTTTCTTCTTAAAAAAATCAAACATATCTCTTTACCTCCTATTATTATTCACTTTAATTATACGATTAAAGCGCTCTATTACAAAATAATATCACTTAGGGTAACTTTCTTCCGCCACTTTTATAAACGTCATACCATTCTTGCTTAGTCAAATTAATTGAAAAAGCCTCACTCATATCTTTAATACGTTTAGGTGACATCGATCCAGCAATCGTCTGCATTTTAGCTGGATGACGATTAATCCAGGCAATCACAATCGCTTCTAGTGAAACGTTATAGTGTTCAGCTAAATTTTTCATCACCTTAGTCATTTCTTCATAGTCAGGATGATTAATAAATAATCCTTCACTCAATGAAACTTGAAACGGTGACCACGGTTGAATCGTAATATCATTTAAGCGGCAATACTCAAGAATGCCTCCATCATGATTGACTGACAAGTCATTCGTCATATTCACATTAAATCCTGCATCAATCATTGGTGTATGAGCGGGTCCAAATTGCAATTGATTCGCAATGAGTGGACGATTCAAGTGTTTTTGTAATAACTTGATTTGCCCAGGATTTTGGTTTGAAACACCAAAATACCTCACTTTACCACTCATATATAATACATCAAATGCTTCTGCCACTTCTTCTGGCTCCATTAAGGTATCGGGTCTATGAAGTAATAGAATATCTAAGTATTCTGTATCCAATCTTTCTAAGATACCGTCTGTCGTCTTCAAAATATGTTCTTTTGAGAAATCAAAGTAGCCATCACGAATACCTACTTTAGATTGCAGTATAATGTCTTCTCGTCTAGCATCTGAATCTTTAAGTGCTTGGGCGAACAATATTTCCGATTGACCTTTTCCATAAATATCTGCGTGATCAAAGAGTGTAATTCCTTGTTCAAAGGCCGTATTAATGACTTCAACAGCTTTCTCTTTTGATTCATCTGCCATTCTCATACAGCCTAAGCCTAATTGACTGGCTGACAGTTGTGAAGATCCTATCTTAATCTTTTCCATTACAATCCACCTTTATATTTATTGCTTATATTTTAGTTCTCCATTTAAAAATGTTGCTTTTAATTCTAGGTCTTCTCCTACAATTATAAAGTCAGCATCTAAACCTGCTTTAATTTGTCCACATACATCATCAATATCGACTGACTTAGCTGGTGAGTATGATGCCATTCTTAAAGCATCTGCTTGAGACACAATGCCCCATTCAAACATATTCCGTACACTTTCATTTAAGCGAAGAATCGATCCAGCTAGATTCCCACCATCTTTCAGGCGAGCTTGTCCGTCTTTTACTATAACTTCAAGTTCCCCTAACATTGATTCACCGTCACCTAAGCCTCCTGCACGCATACAATCTGTTACAAGGACCGTTTCTTTAGGTCCGCGAGCTTTAACTACGACTTGAGCTGCTCCTGGGTGAACATGATGCCCATCACTAATTAATTCTGCGAAGACATTATCTAAGCCTAGTGCTGCCCCAACCATTCCAGGATTACGATGATGAAGTCCACTCATGGCATTGTAAGTATGAACAAATATATTTGCTCCAGCGTCCACGGCTTCTTTCGCTTCTTCATAACTTGCATCGCTATGCGCTAAGGCTGTTTTTACACCAATAGTATTAGCAAATTCGATAAATTCTTTAACTCCATCACGTTCCGGCGCAATTGCAATTTTCTTAACTAAATCATTCGATAAATCATTCCAATGTTTTAACTTTTCAATTGATGGATCACTCATGTAAGTTAGGTTTTGAGCGCCTTTGTACTTTTCAGTAAAGAATGGACCTTCTAGAAAGATACCTCGGATCTTTGCGCCTGCTACATCTTCATAGCTGTCTCCAATTGTTTGGCATACATCGTTTAACTGCTCTGTTGGCGCTGTTAACGTCGTAGGTAGCCAAGATGTCACACCACATGCTAGTAGTGCTTCAGATATCTCTTGAATCCCTTTGAAATCATTATCCATCACATCATGTCCCACATACCCATGGATATGTGTATCCACAAGCCCAGGTGCAACTGTATCTTCAGAATAATCTAAGATGTCGCCGTCCGTTGGTCTCTCTAATGTTACCCCATCGAACTTGCCATCTTTTATGGCTAAGTAGCCATCTTCAATGACTTCGTCGGTTAAAATTATTTTTTTAGCGTGTACATAGTGTGTCATATATTTCAACTCTTCCCTTTTCAATTTACTTATATGATTATCATACCATTTTTTCGATTGAAAATACCTTCATTTTAAATCTATTTATAATAAAACACTCGTTAAAGAATGTATTGGTGACAACTTATAATTGTGTCAATCATTCATTCAACGAGTGTGAATATATTATTTTTTAATAACTTCTTCTGTGTCTACATCAAAGAAATGACCTTTATTCATATTAAATGCAAGTTCTACCATTTCGCCAGGTCCGTGAGTATCACGTGCATCTACACGGGCAACAAACGTTGTATCTCCTACTTTCGAGTGAAGCATTGTCTCAGACCCCATTAACTCAGACACTACAACTTCAGCGTTAACACGTGCTTCAGAGTGTAAGTCTAGTGCCACTTGCTCTGCATTAATGTCTTCTGGACGAATACCGAATACGACATCTTTTCCTTCGTAGCCTTTCTCTTCTAATAGACGACGAGCAGGTTCGTATACTTCAACATCAATTTCTTTACCATCTGTGATACGTCCATTTGAATAAGTTACATTAAAGAAGTTCATTGCAGGTGATCCCATAAAACCTGCTACGAACATGTTCACTGGACGATCATATACTTCTCTTGGTGAACCAATTTGTTGAATAATCCCACGGTCCATGATGACAATGCGTGTTGCTAAAGTCATCGCTTCCGTTTGGTCATGGGTAACGTATATCGTAGTTGTGTTTAATGTGTTATGTAGTCTAGCGATTTCAGTACGCATTTGAACACGTAATTTAGCATCTAAGTTTGATAATGGCTCATCCATCAAGAACACTTTTGCGTCACGAACAATCGCACGCCCTAGTGCCACACGTTGTCTTTGTCCACCAGACAAAGCTGCTGGTTTACGTTCTAAGAACTCCGTTAAGCCTAAAGTTTCAGCTGCTGAATCGACACGCTTTTTGATCTCATCTTTAGAGTATTTACGTAATTTTAACCCATAAGCCATATTATCAAATACAGTCATATGTGGATAAAGAGCGTAATTTTGAAACACCATTGCAATATTTCTATCTTTTGGCTCAACGTCATTCATCACTTCATCATCAATAACTAGCTCACCTTTTGAAATATCTTCAAGTCCTGCAATCATTCTAAGTGTTGTTGATTTCCCACATCCCGATGGTCCGACAAAGACGATAAATTCTTTATCATCAATTTCTAAATTGAAATCGGAAACAGAGTAAGTATCATTTCCTGGGTATTGTTTATAAATATTATTTAAATTTATTTTAACCATAATAGTATAGCTCCTTTATTTTTTGGTAGTAGCAATCCAATAATTATTCTTTATTCTTCTGTACATATGTATCATTAAAGTGAGTCTTCCAATAAACCCACATTAACATTAGTACAAATAACAACCCTTGAACCGTTAACATTGTTGTTGGGTTTCCACTAATTAAACCAATGACCATGGCAATTAAAGTTGGTAATCCTAAACAATTTAAGACGATGGTTAAAGCTTCAGAATATGAATTAATATCGTACATATCATTTTTGCGCATAAAGGATAGAAAGAAACTTGATCCTAATACTAATAATAGTAGACTCACTATTATTAGTGCACTCAATTGAATATAATTTGTTAAGACAATTGATGTTCGATTACTCCAAAACCATTGTTGTGACATGAGTGTTTTTAAACTCCCCACATCTTCGACTTCATTCATTGCTTTATCACCCGTGTAAGGTTGATAAAATAGAGATGAGCTGTCTTCGCCAAAAATGGTCTGATCAGAAGTATAAATTATACCTCCTCGATCACTCAATAATGTTTCAGCTGCTTCAGTTGAAGGTGCTAAGCCAATAATGAGTTCATCATTTTCTTTAATGATTTTTTCTTCAGTAATCATAAGATCTGTTCCACTATTATCAAGTGTATTTAACTCTTGAACGACTGATTCGTCGATATAATCCATCACTTCTGGCACATAGTTTGTTAGGTCTGCGCCAGTTGTTCTACCTAACTGAAATGATAAAGGTATCATCATTAATGAAGCGAGTAGAATCATGACAACTAGCTTTTGCCAGTGTTTTAAATACTGTCTTTGTGTAAAGCTTTTAACTGCAGAGAAAGCAGTTATAAAATAATTAATTGGAAATACTTGCGCCATATAAAATCCTTCCTTATCTAACCTTTAGTACCACCACTCGTTAATCCAGATACAAAGTTCTTTTGTAACATAAAGAATAGAATGGAGATTGGAACCGCAATTAAGATTGCACCAGCGGCAAAGAGTGCGACACGTTGATTTCGAGTGTCATTAATAAAAGTTTGTAAACCAACAGCGACCGTATATGATTCTTGACTTCTTAATAAGAATCTAGCTAACATGAAATCCCCGAAAGGTCCCATGAATGCCCATAAAGCTTGAACGGCGATCATAGGTCTAACCAGTGGTGTTACAATCTCCCAGAACGTTCTAATATGTCCGGCACCGTCAATTTTTGCGGATTCATCTAAGTCATAAGGTACTGTATCAAAGTATCCTTTCATTAAGTAAGTATTCATTGGAATACCTCCACCAATATAAAGGAATGAAAGGAACCAAAATTCATTAATCGCATCTAATAAGAAAGCCATGACGAAGAAGGCTGTTAAAGCTGCGGTTGTTGGAACCATTTGGATAATTAAAAACATCATTAAACTATTTTTTCGTCCCATAAAACGGTAACGACTGTATGCGTAACCTGCTAAAGTAACAATGGTTACTTGAACAATCATTGTACTGAAGGCTACGATTAATGTGTTGACATACCATCTACCATACATCGTCTCATCGAATAATCGTCTAAAGTTATCTAACGTCCATGTTGCATTTAAATCTAATGAGAAGGACGTGATATTACCTGCCTGAAAGGCCGAACTCGCTGTTACTAAAAGCGGGTAAATGATAATAATCGATAAGACAATCATAAATAAATACGTTAAGATCTGTCCGATGAGTCTTTTTGCTTTCGCTGAACCTTTCTTCTTCATAATTATTCATCCTCCATGTTAAATGCATTTGTCCGTTTAAATACAATCAGCGTCACACCAATAACGATAAATGACACGATGATTGTCAAAGCAGCTGCAAGTGAATATTGAGGGGAGTTATTCGTCGTCAGCTTGAATATCCAAGAAATTAGGATATCCGTTTGACCGGCCCCACCACCCGCACTTCCGGGTCCACCATCATTAAATAGATAGATCATAGAGAAGTTATTAAAGTTCCCAGTATATTGAGTAACGAATACTGGAGCTGCTACAGCTAAGACTGTCGGCATTGTAATGTCACGGAAACGTCTAATCGCTCCGGCACCATCAATTTTGGCTGCTTCATATAAATCTTCAGGAATCGCTTGTAAAATACTTGTCGTCATAACGTAAATATAAGGGAAACCTAACCAACCTTGAATCATAATAATTGCAACTTTGGTCCAATAGGGATCGGTCTTCCAAGCAATACGGCCGATATCCATGAATGGGATAAAGTTATTCAGAAAGGGAATAACTTGCGTGTTTATTGCTCCAACTGAATCGTTAAACATATTCGAGAATGACATGATTGTAATGAACGCAGGCACAGCCCACGGTAATAAGAAAATAACCCCAAAAATACGTTTACCTTTAATGAACGGTTGGTTAGCAATGACTGCTGTGAACACTCCTAAAACAATTTGTAATGTAGTCGCACATAGCGTCCAAATAATTGTCCAAGAGAATACCGATGTGAATGCATCACGGAAAGTACTTAAAGTGAATATATTAAGAAAGTTTTCTAAACCTACCCAACTTAATAATTTTGCCGGTGGCATATTCATAATACTGTAGTCCATGAATGCCATAAATATCGTTACGAGAACTGGGAATATAATTGCAAAGATCATTGCTAAGTATGCCGGTACAATTAATAAATATGGAAATCCATTTTTATATACATTATTAAAAAGTTCACGGAAAGTTTTATTTACGTGAATACCAGTGTTCCAGTGTGACGCCACTTTCTTCGCATCATAAATATTGAATACGTAGAAAAATAAAAATATGACTGTAACTAATACTTGTAATGTTCCTCGAATCATCATAAATAATGAATGATCTTCCATCGGTGTTGTTCCAAGCGTTACTAAATCATATATGGCTTGAATTCCAAAAACATTTAATTCATAAACGAATAAAACAGCTACAGCTAAAAATAAGATACCTTTTATAATTTGCTTATTATAAAGTTGCCCAAGACCTGGGATAATCGATAAGGCAGCTGCCAATTTTTCATTTTGAATTGACTTTTTTTCCACTTCCATCATAAAGCCTCCTCTAATACTTCCCAAACTAATGATTAAAAAATCTGGCTGGCGTAGGCCAACCAGACATTGTTAGTTTATTTCAGTATTAATAATTTTGTTGAATTGTTTGTGTAATTAACTCAACTGCATCGTTTGCTGATTCTTCTGCAGTTTTAGTTCCTGAAGCTGCATCAAACATTAAACTTTCAGCTCCTACCCATACCTCGGCCATTTGAGGGATATTTGGCATTGGCACTGCGTTTTCATATACTTCAATTACAGCTGCTGTTAACTCGCTGTCTGATTGAGCTGCTTGCTCACGAGCTACTTGGTTCGCAGGAATTTCGCCTAAGCGTTCGTACATAATTGTTTGTTGCTCTTCACTAGTTACCCAGTTTAAGAACTCTTGTGCTAATTCAGTTTTTTCAGTAAAGGCTGAGACTGCCCATGCTTTCCCTCCACCAAATGGTTTGTATTCTTCACCATTAGGTAATGTTGGGATTGTTGTAGTAGCATAAGGAATTCCAGAGTTATTGAAATCATTTGCCATCCAAGGTCCAGTAATTACTGCAGCAGTATTACCTTCCATGAATGATTGGTTAATGAAGTCTGTAGCACTAGTTACGTCTAACATACCTTGTGGCCAAGTGTTTTGGTACCAGTTTGTTGCGTATTCAATAGCTTCGATAGCGCCTTCATTATTTAATCCAATGTCTTCAGTATTTGTTCCATCTTCACCAAATACATATCCACCGTAACCAGCCAATAGACCATAAGTCATATAGAAGTCAACCCAGTTAGTTAAGAAACCAACGTTACGTCCTTCTTCACCTTCAAATGCGAAACGCTCATCTTGAGAAATCGCTTCTAATTCTTCAAATGTTTCAGGGGCAGCATCTAATAATTCTGTATTGTAGAACATTACTAATGTTTCAATAACAGTTGGCGCTCCATAAATTTGACCGTCCATAGTTACTTGTTGCTGATCTGTCTCATTGTAGCCAGCATCCTCATTCAGAGTCACAGGTTGGATTAAACCTTGCATACCTAATGAACCAATACGGTCATAAGGTGCGATAACTACGTCCGCTCCTGTTCCAGCAGGTCCATCTAATGCTAAACCATCTAATACTTCGAACATATCTGTGTCCCAAACTTCAACACTTACACCATGCTCTTCTTCAAAAGCTTCGATATTTTCAATAACATAGTCATAATGACCAGCAGCAGAGATAATTAGTGTTTCCTCTTGTGCTAATACTTCCTGTGCAGGTAGTAATACACTTGCAGCGACAGATGCTCCTAGAATTGCAGTTGTAGCACCAGTAACAATTTTTTCCAATCAAATTTCATTGATTTTCCTCCTATTTTTGCGTTTGTGTAAACGCTTTAATTACTACAATTATAATACCGCAATCGTTTGCATTAATCAAGCGTTTTCAACTAAAAAATTCACATTTATTTCATAATTAGTAATTATTCACAAGTAAAGCCAGTGGCGTATTGGCTATATCTAGCTTTCCGTCAGTAATTGTTACTTTTTCATCTGATATTAAATTCGTGTATTCGCCATCTGCGACTGGGAAATCGATGAGTCCTTCTGAGTCTTTTAAGTTAAAGACTCCATAAAAAGTTTGTTGAGCATTTTTATAATTTAAAGTCACTGTATTTGTCTTATTATCTGCTTCCAGTGAATATAAACCATCTAATGGAACAAATTCTTTCTGAACATGGGCTAACTTAGCTAAAAACTCACTGATATCATGCCCACTCTCCCAGTCAATCGGGTCACGATCAAATAAACTTGGTGTCATCTCGGCTAATACTTCTTGTCCGTTATAAATCAGTGACGATCCTTTTTGCATAAAGGTGAAGGCTGTCCACTGCATTAATTCACTGTCTTTTGGGATACGATGTCTAATTCGTAAGTGGTCATGGTTTTCTAAGTTTCTCATCTTCACATAATTCCAAGGATACGTGTAATCTTGTACTTTAAGACGTTCGATATACGCTTCGATATCAATCTTGCCTTCTAAATATAGTTCAAAATGATCATGAACATCATAGTCATAAGTCATATCAAAGGCTTGATAAATTTCACTGTCACTTAGTGCAATCATATCTTTTGATCTTAATTCTCGAATAAAACCAGGATGGACTGATTCGGATAACCAAATCACTTCTGAATTTATTTCCTCTACGGCTTCACGTGCTTGTAACCAAAACTCAATCGGTACTAAAGGTGCCACATCACATCTAAACCCATCTACACCACGTTTAACCCATTGTTCTAGTGATTCGATTTGGTAATTCCATAGATCAGGATGCTGATAATCCAAATCAACAATGTCACTCCAGTCACCGACACGGTTTCCAAAATGACCTTCGGCTGTTTTATAAAACCAGTCAGGATGTTCGTTAGCAAGAATAGAATCAGGTGATGTATGATTATAGACAATATCAATCATAACTTTCATTCCACGATTGTGGATTTCTTCGATTAATTCTTCAAAGTCTTCCATTGTACCGTAATTTGGATCGACACTGCGGTAATCTTTTATCGCATACGGCGAGCCATCTTCCCCTTTGCGGCTTTCCTCGCCTAAAGGATACATCGGGAGAAACCAGACGATATCTGTACCCATTTCTTTAATTCGATCTAATTCAGGGATGACTGCTTTGAATGTACCCTCTTCAGTAAAATTTCTAACAAAGATACTGTAAATTACAGATTTTCTTAAGTTAATACTTGTTTGCTTTGCCATTCAATCTTCCTTTCTTCATTTAGTAAAACGTTTGCATAAAATATACAAAAACAATCCCCTTTTGAAAAGTTAAATGTTAATTTAAATATAATTAACTTGAATTATAATCTTTACAAAGGGGATGTTTGAGTTTAACTATTTTAAATCTTTGAGTGCATGTTCACTCATTGATTCTTCTAATTCTTTGGCTTGTCTTTCACTTTCTTCTGAACTTAATCCTAACTCTTCAGTAATGATTGCTTGGACTGGCTCAACTAAATGATGCATCTCATCCGTTCTAAAGAGCATGTAATTTGTCCGTCTTAAGAAGAAATCTTCACTAGTCAGGTTTGCTTCTTCGTGAATTGCATAGAGTAAACTCATCGCATCTTTGACTGGCAATGATAATTTATCTGCATATTCTTTGGCTTGATCTAAATATTCTAATACACGTTCAGCGTTTGAACCGTATAGATTTGCTAAGTAATCAGCCTCTTCTGAATTCAAACCTGCTTCTTCGTATAATTTAGCAAATTCTTGAATGGATTCATCGACACGCGTTTTATCAAAATGTCCACCAGACACTTGATACGCTTTGGAATCAATTAAAGTAAATTCTCTATCGGTCTTTTTGTTTAAAGTATCGATAATGACTTTCATCGCGCCTTCGGCCATTTTACGGTAGTCAGTAATCTTACCGCCAGCAAGTGTCAGAAGTCCAGACTCACTAACAGATAAATCACTTCCACGAGAAATTGCGGATGGGTCGTTTCCAGACTCCGCAATATTACGATTTGCGTCCCGAATTCCCTTCTCAACTTCCGCTCTTGGAACTCTTCCTTCATTATATTCAGTAAATAATAAAGCTAATTCATCAAAGCTTTCATCCGATAACGCGCCATTATGGCCTCCATTATAATCTGATCCGCTATTTCCTGAGATCAGCGGTCTCAACCCTGCCCAACTCGCCTCAATGTCATCAATTGTAATTTCAGCTTCTGGGAAACGGCGATTCACAATCTCAAGTAAATACTCAACGTCATGCAAGCTGACTTGAGGGAGTTTTAAATCTCCATCATAATCTGTATCCGTTGTTCCGAAATACGTTTTAGTTTCTCTTGGTAGGACGAATACCATTCGTTTGTCTCCTTCACCACTGTCAAAATATATTGGTGAGTTAACAGGTAACTTCTTAGCGTCAACAACCAAATGGACCCCTTTAGTTGGGCGCATTTGAGGTGTTGATTCAACTTCCGTATCAAGTGCTCGAATTGTATCACTCCACGGTCCGGTTGCATTAATGACTAATTGACTTTTTACTTTAAATGATTCTTGACTCAGCATATCTTCAACTACGACAGACTGAATCGTTTGTTGATCATCATATTCAAAGCCAGTCACTTTTGCCCGACTTAAGACTGCTGCACCATCTTCATGGGCTTGCTTAATGTTTTCAATAACTAAGCGTGCATCATTATTACGATAATCTAAGTAAAAACCGCCACCAATTAAATTTTCTTTAGCCAAGTTTGGTTGTCTTTCGATAACCTCTTCTCTTGTTAAGAGGTTATTCGCAAAGTCCGTCTCTTCGACACCAGCTAAACGGTCATATAAATCCATCGCCACTTCTAACTCTAATTGAGAAAAAGATGCGCCTGGTTCGTCATATAATGGTAGTAACATTGGATCTGGTTTCGGTATGTGCGGTGCAATGCCTTGAACAACTGCACGTTCCTGAACTGTTTCAGATACAACTTCTACATCAAATTGCTTCAAGTAACGTAAGCCACCATGTACTAATTTCGTTGAACGGCTACTTGTTCCTTCAGAAAAATCTTGCATTTCGAGCAAGGCTGTCTTCATTCCACTCGCCGCTGCTTGTACCGCCAGTCCAGCCCCAGTAATACCGCCACCAATGATTACTAAATCAAATGTATCTGCTTGTAACTGTTCAATTACTTCAGATCTTGAGCGATATGATAGAACTGCCACTACTCATCTCCTCCTTGAGATTTCTTAGCATAATATATTGTTGCGTCTACTGCATTTTCCCATCCTTCATATAAAGCTTCACGTTTATCTTCTGCCATATCAGGTTCGAATGTTTCCCCGACTTCAATTAATTGTTTCAATTCTTCTTGGTCTTTCCAATAACCTACAGCTAAACCAGCTAAGTAAGCTGAACCTAGAGCAGTCGTTTCTAATAATTTTGCACGTACAACTTTTACGTTCGCAATATCAGATTGGAATTGCATTAAGTATTGGTTCATTGCTGCCCCACCATCAACACGTAATTCCTCAATCTCTAAACCAGTATCTTTCTTCATTGTTTCTAATACGTCACGTGATTGATAAGCAATTGACTGTAATGTTGCTTTAACTAAGTCTTCTTTAGTAGTACCGCGAGTTAAACCATAAACTGAACCACGAGCTGCTGAGTCCCAATGCGGTGCACCTAAACCAGTAAATGCTGGTACTAGATATACTTCATCTTCACTATTTGATTTATATGCCATCTCTTCAGTTTCTGGTGATTCTTTGAATAACTCAAGACCATCACGTAACCATTGAATCGCTGCTCCAGTAACGAAGATCGATCCTTCTAATGCATAGTGCACTTTACCATCAATGGCGTAACCAATTGTAGTAATTAAGTTGTTCTCAGAAGCTTTAGCTTCTTCACCCGTATTCATAATCATAAATGAACCTGTTCCGTAAGTATTTTTAACCATACCTGGTTCAAAAGCCATTTGTCCGAATAAGGCTGCTTGTTGGTCCCCTGCCATCCCTGCGATTGGCACTTCTTTTCCATAGAAATGATATGTCTTAGTGTATCCATAAACTTCAGAGTTTGATTTAACTTCTGGAAGCATTGAGGCTGGAATATTTAATAATTCTAGGATTTCGTCATCCCATTTTAAATCATGAATATTAAATAACATCGTACGAGCCGCGTTTGAATAGTCTGTTACGTGAACATCTCCACCGGTTAATTTATAAACTAACCATGAATCGATTGTTCCGAATAATAATTCGCCGTTCTCAGCGCGTTCCTGAGCACCATCAACTTTATCAAGAATCCAACGAACTTTTGTTGCTGAGAAGTACGCATCGATGACTAATCCAGTCTTCCCTTGAATCATATCTGTGTGTCCATCTTTAATTAATTGATTAGCGATTGAAGCCGTTTGACGAGATTGCCACACAATAGCATTGTAGATTGGTTTTCCAGTTTCTTTATCCCAGATGACAGTCGTTTCACGTTGATTTGTGATACCGATGGCTTCAATGTCTTCTGGTTGTAATTCACTTTCAATAATTGCTTTTGAAATTACAGCTTGGACATTATTCCAAATCTTATTCGCATCATGCTCTACCCAACCACTTTGTGGGTAAATTTGTTCGAATTCTTCCTGGCCACTTCCAACGATTTCACCTTTTTTGTTAACAATAATTGCACGTGAACTTGTTGTCCCTTGGTCAATTGACATAATATATTTTTCAGCCATTCATATTCTCTCCTTTTTTTAACTCAATGCGTCTCAAAAAATTAAATACCTGCTAAAACTAGATTATAAATTAATCCTCCAACGATACCACCAACGATTGGTCCTAATACCGGAATCCAAGAATAGCCCCAGTCAGCGTTTCCTTTGTTTTTCATTGGTAAGAATTGATAAACGATACGTGGACCTAAGTCACGGGCAGGGTTAATTGCATAACCGGTTGTTCCACCAAGTGAAAGTCCGATTGATGCTACAATCGCACCAACGACGAATGGTCCAAAACCTGATGATAAGTTATTTGGTCCCATTGCCATTACACCAATTACTAAGACTGCTGTACCAACGACTTCACCAATGAAGTTTGACGTCGTATCACGAACAGCGGGCGCTGTTGAGAATGCAGCTAATTTAGTTTCTGGGTCTGGTGTCATATCCCAGTGCGGTAAGTATTGTAACCAAACAACAACTTGCGCTAACATTGCTCCAATCATTTGAGCAATAATATACATAAATGCTGTACCCCAAGATACTTGTCCTAAGACTGCGAAAGCAATCGAAACTGCTGGGTTTAAGTGAGCTGGACTATAGAAACCTGACACAAGTACCCCTAAAGTTACCGCAAGACCCCAACCAAGTGTAATCATAATCCAACCTGTGTTTTCGCCCTTAGTTCCTTTTAACACATTACCTGCAACAACACCATTACCTAATAATACCAATATAAACGTCCCTAATAATTCTCCTACAAAATCCATAATTGCCTACCTCCATTTTTTTATTTGTTTATTTTTAACTCATTAAGCTGTACTTCAATTACTTCTATGTCTGCCTCTGCTTGTAATAGTGCACCGGCTGTATATGCTCCTTCAACTACTGGAACTTCATATACTTTCACTTCTTTATCTGACATTTCGACTGCCATTTCTAAATTCATCTTTGCACTTCCAAGATCAAAAAACGCGAGCAATTTATCTTTTGGATTCTTTTCAATCATCTCTGAAGCGGCGTCAAACGTTGTTCCAATCTCGCCATCTTCGTCTCCACCAGCATGGGTAATACTGACATCTTTCGCTACTTCATCTAATAAATTATGAATTCCTTGAGCTATATCTTTCGAATGTGACATAATGACAATTCCATATTCCGACATTATTCTATGCCTCCTGCTTCTATAAATGCTTCAAATAATAATCCTGAGGAGTATGCACCAGGATCAATATGTCCAATTGAACGCTCGCCAACGTAGGAAGCTCTTCCTTTCGTTGCTTTCATATCTTTTGTGTTCTCAACTGCAGCTTGGATCACTTCTGAAGTTAAGCCACCTTCTTTGAGTGCTTTCACAACGGGTGACCATGTATCAATCATTGTCTTTTCGCCTTCAGTGGATTTACCACGTTTTTTTATTGCCTCCAATCCTTCATTCATTGACTCTGCCAACTCTGCTTCATTTTGCACACCCTTAGCTAAACCTAAAATTGCAGAACCGTATAAAGGACCCGCAGAGCCTCCGACTTTACTCAAGAGATTTTTTGCTACCACTTTTAAAGCGTCCGCTGCTGTTTCTGGCTGGTCTGTTTCTAAGCCTTCCATAACAGCTTTCATTCCACGGGACATATTATTCCCGTGGTCTGCATCTCCAATAGGTGTGTCTAGTTCTGTTAATTTAACTTTTTCTGCTTGAACTTTCTCATTGAAAAGTTCCATCCATTTTAATACTACTTCTAATTCCATCAACCATCTCTCCTATTTCCAAGCAATTGTGTTTGCTGGTGCATTCAATGCTTCTAGCCATTTCTCGTCTTCGAATTTAATTAATGTTAATGAAAGTCCTTGCATTTCAAGTGACGTCATATTGTCGCCAACTTTTTTGAAGCGAACATCAATATTTTTATCTTCAAGTAATGCACGAACATCATTCATGAATACATATTGCTCCATTAATGGCGTTCCACCCATTCCGTTAACAAAGACACCAATCGTCTCATTCTCTTTAATTTCGAATGATTCTAATAATTTAGTGACTAATTCTTCAGCTAAGTCTTTTGAAGGTTTTAACTTTTCAGAACGATATCCTGGCTCACCATGAATACCAACACCATATTCAATTTCATCGTCTGCTAAATTGAAGCTTGGCTTACCACCTTCAGGTGTTGTTGCTCCTGTTAAAGCTAGACCAATTGTATGAATATTTGGTACAAGTGCATCCGCGATTTCTTTGATTTCTGCTAATGATTTTCCTTGATCAGCAAAATATCCAACCACTTTATGTACTAAGACCGTTCCCGCTACCCCACGTTTACCTTGTGTATATAGCGAGTCTTCTACACCGATGTCATCGTCAACAATAATTGTTTCAACGTCGATATCTTCCATCTCTGCTAACTCTTGTGCCATTTCGAAGTTCATAACGTCTCCTGAGTAATTTTTGATTACTAAGAAAACACCTGCGCCTTCATCTGCTGCCTTAATTGCTTCTAGAATTTGATCTGGTGCTGGGGAAGTGAATACTGGACCACTTACCGCTGCTGATAACATACCTTCACCTACGAAACCTGCGTGCGATGGCTCATGACCGGCACCACCACCGGATACAACCGCCACTCGATTCTTTTTCTCAGAAATCCGAGTGATAACATCAAACCCAGATAATCTTTCTACAATGTCATTGTGCGCATATGCTAAACCCTCTAACATTTCATCAACAATTTGACTCGGATCATTCAAAATTTTCTTCATGAAACGGCACTCTCCTTATTCTTTTGATGTCTTAATCTTACTAGATGAAAACTCTTATATCAATTATTTCACCCGTTCATACTTATTAAACTTATTTATGTAAACCTTAAGATAATTTTCTATGCTTAGGAAAAGTCATATAAAAAAATTTATGCTACAATTATCTCAATGTTTAGAAGAAAGAGGTCATAAGCATATGCAAAATTACACGACAAGTCATCAATTAGAACACAGAACGATACGCTTCTTTAAAGATAAGCCAGTTGATGACGACTTAAGAAATAAGCTATTCACGATTATGAACCGGACAGCGACAAGTTCTGGAATGCAAACATATTCTGTGATTCGCGTCACGGACCAAGCGAAAAAGGACCAAATCGCTGAAGTCTGTAAACAAGCTTATGTAGCTGAAGCACCTGAATTATTAATCTATGTGGTGGATACTTTCCGTATGAAGCAAATTGCTCAGGAAAAAGGCTATAATGGTCAGAGTTACCGAACGATGGATATCTTTTTCCAAGGAGTTGCGGATGCATACTTAGCTGCACAAAATTTGACGACCGCAATTGAATCATACGATCTCGGCGCAGTTTACTTAGGAAGTATTCTAAATGACCCGCAAGAAATTATCGATATCTTAGAGCTACCTGAATTAACGTTTCCCATGGTTGGCATGTTGTTTGGTTATCCTGATGATAATCCTCAATTAAAACCGAGAATGGACCTTAAATATAAAGTAGGAGAAAATTCATATCCTTATGTGGCTGAAATAACTACTGAACTGAAAGAGTATGACGAAGAGATGTCGTATTATTATGACACCCGTGAAAAAAATCGTCGATCTGATACATACACCGATCAAGTGGTTCGTAAATTAAGTACACCGAATCCATTACGTCAAAAATTACTGCAAGTTGTTGAAAAGCAAGGGTTTGATTTAATGGTCGATGAATAGTTGGAATGAAAAAAGCCCCAGCCTTCCTGATTAGTTGGAAGACTGGGGCTATCAATGTGTGAATTTGGTGGTTCTATTTTTCTTTAACTGCAAGCCAAATTTCACTATATACGTTATCTTGGGAACTATCAAATTGAGTGAACGAAATTTCAGGTGCTTTGACTAACTCATATTTCGATGACGGTAGCCATTCAGAATATATCTTCGCCCAAGTATCTTGTAATGTATTAGGGAATGGTCCTGTATTTGGAAAAATTGTCCAAGTATGTTTTTCAACATTTACTTGTTCTAAATCCTCAAAGGTATTGTCCTCTGTAGTTAAAAAGCCAATCATATGAGTGAGTTGCCCTTTTTCCTCAAGTCGTTTGTCATCAAAATTATATGATGCATTGATGATTTGATTCGGATATAATCCTTTTAATCGGTGCATCTCTGCTTTTTGCTGGTTTGTAATTGACTCGGCTAAATTGACGATGTGGTTATTTTCACCCTCAAATTGAATCGGCACTGACGCCTTAACACCAACAATATTAAATGCTTCTTTATGTTCGATTTTAAATTCCATTATTTCTCCTCCTCGAATATCTATATAAAATGAGAGTTTAAAATAAGATTGTTGAATGTTATTCTTAATGACTTCAGAAGGCAGATAACCACTCCACTCCCGAAAAGCTCTTGAAAAACCTTCCACGGTTTGATAGCCAAATCTTAGTGCTACATCTGTAACATTTTTCTTTTGGATGAGTTGTTCATTAGCGAGTGTAAACTTTCGATTTTTTATATATTCGCCGATTGAAATGCCTGCAATGAATGAGAAAGTTCTCTTTAAATGATAGACGGACAAGCCGGCTTTTTTTGCGAGATCGTCAATTTTTAAATCTTCTTCAATATGCAATTCAATATAGTCCATGATTTCATTAAAACTCTGTAACATCTTATTCCTCCTCACATCTATATAATAACGAGAATCTTGGGAATCCACTTGATATTTCTAATACAAATAATGTCGAATCTAGGAAATTTTTACAAAATAAAGGCTCTTTGTCAAATAGGGTTGATGACTCATTTTAATCAAGATCAAGCAGCATAAGTTGTTGCTTGATCTTTTTTATTTGTCTGAGGGACATATAATCGCGTCATAAGTAAAATACGGTCTCTAAAA